>CAZNRQ010000220.1:0-5736 GCA_964574845.1 uncultured Bacteroidales bacterium | reverse complement strand
TATTTGGAGTGTTATTGTTCGGTTCATTATTTTATAATTAAAATGTCAATCCATGAAAACAAATTTATTCTTCTTATTTTTTATTAGTATTCTGACTTATGGTTTTGCCCAAAGCAATTCAGGAAAAATTTCTTTTTCAATAAGAAACTCATTCACTGGGAGAAGTGTTAATGCTGAAATCCAACTAATTTCTAAAGAAAATGAATTTACTCTTAAAACTGATGAAAACGGAAAGGCAGAATTTATAGGGTCGCCAGAAAGGTATGATATAAAAGTTTCGGCCAAACTTTTTAATTCACAGAATTCATATTACACAATAGAAAGCGGAAATAATTTAAAGGTAACAGTATTGCTTGATCCAATTGTAATCCCTAAGAAAATGGAAGAACCCAAAGAAAAAGCAATAATTTGTGGATATATCATGGATGAGGTTACTGCACAACCTGTGATTGGCGCTAAAGTGAAATTAAGCATTGGTGGAAAAACTGCTCAAACAGATAAAGAAGGTTTCTTTAAAATAGAATCTAATGTTTTTACTCCTTCAAATAGTGATGGGAAAACACCCTATAGGTGTAAAATAATAATAGCAAAGAAAGGATACAAGGAATATTCGTATTCAGGACTGCCACTCTTTGAAGACAATTTAATTATGAAAATTTCATTACAAAAAGGTTCAGGAATAATTGAGAACAAATATTTACACAAACTAATAGATAGTGAAGTTTTTCCATTAGAGGAAAATCAAGATGTACCTCAATCTGATAATAACAATGTTATTTTAAAAAGTAGTAATAAAACATTCAGTTGTAATGCACCAACAACAGTCCGACTTTTTACAAACGGAAATAATGGGCCATGTGCATCATGCTCAGGATGCATTTCTGTTATACAACTAAGCCTGGAAACATACGTGAGTAGCGGAGTAGATGATGAATGGATACCTTCATGGAATGATCAGTCACTTTATGCCGGAGCTGTCGCATACAGAACTTATGGAGCTTATTATGTTCTACACCCAATGGGAACAAATTATGATATTGTAGCTTATCCTTGCAAACAGCATTGGAATGGTAACACTTCTTATACTGCGACTAACAATGCCACTGCTGCCACCATTGGTGAAGTTTTAGTAAACAGTTCAAATAATATTGTTCATAGTGAATATGCAGCCGAAACAAATGATTCCCCAAATTGCGGAGATGGTTGGAGTGGTGATGTAACGAATTGGCCTTGTATATCAGATGCAGTATGTGCCGGAAAAACATTTAGCGGGCATCACAGAGGTATGTGTCAATGGGGATCGCATCGATGGGCTGCACAAGGGAAAACCTATACCTGGATATTAGACCATTATTATAATCCAGGCGGATATTACAGATGTACATCAACACCAGCTACATTGGACTGTAGTAATGCAATTGCCTTAACTTGCGGTGTACCTTACAATGGAACAACTGTTGGTGGGAATTCAAATGTTAGTACTAATAGCTGCAATAGTTGGACGGATACCGGACCTGAAAAAGTTCATATTATTACGACTTCTTCAACTGGGACTATAACAGCAACATTAAGCAATTTAGGTAGTGTTGATTTGGATGTTTATATTTTGAGCAGTTGTAATAATAATGATTGTCATGGTACGGTTACAAGTACTAGTGACACATATACCAATGCACCGGCAGGCACTTATTACATATTAGTAGATGGATATAATGGAGCCAGCGGAAGTTACACGTTAACGGTTACTTGTCCATCAGTTTGTACCCCTGTAAATGTAGCGAGTGATCCCTCTGACCAAACTGTGATGAATGGAAATACAGCCACTTTCAGTGTGACAGTGACTGGCACTCCACCTTTTTCTTATTTCTGGTATAAGAACGGAATTTTACAAACCAGTACTACTAATACTTCTGCTACAAGTAATTCATTTGTCACAACTGCACTTACAACAGCAGATGATGGCAATTATTATTATTGTCTGATAAATAATTGTAATAATCAAAGTCAGGACCAAAGTAATAATGCCTATTTAACGGTTAATTCATCATGCACTGGAGTTAATGTCAGCCACCATCCGTCAAGTCATTCTGTAACAGCTGGAAGTACGGCAACTTTTTCAGTAACAGGCAGTGGAACATCTCCGTTTACTTATCAATGGTATAAGAATAGTTCTCAACTTTCAGGGGAAACTTTATCGACATATACAACACCAACTTTAACACTCTCGGATAATGGAAATATCTATTATTGTCATTTAACGAACTGTAGTGGTAATAGCAGTATTAATTCCAATAATGCGACATTAACAGTGACGTCAAGTTGCACAGGAGTTTCAATTCAAAATCAACCAACAAACCAAACTGCTAATGTTGGTAATACTGCTTCATTTTCAGTTGTTACTAATGGGTCATCACCGTTTACTTACCAATGGTATAAAAATGGGACATTAATTACTGGCGCTAATTCTGCAACATACACAACACCAATATTAACATTAACTGATAATGGGAGTACGTTTTACTGTATTATTACAAATTGCAGTGGAATTAATAGTTTACCATCATCAACGGTAACTTTAACAGTGATTGATTATTGCAATCCTGTTTGGATTGCGGCTTCTCCTTCAAATCAGATTTCAAACATTGGAGGTACTGCAACATTTTCGGTAACACCATCCGGAACAGCGCCGTTTACATACCAATGGTATAAAAACAATTCAATGATTAATGGGGCAAATTTTTCAAACTTTACAACTCCTGCACTTACTCAAGGTGATAACGGCAATGCCTACTATTGCAAGGTGACTAATTGCAGCGGAAATTATGTAGCTAATTCAAATCCTGCTACATTAACAGTATCATCAAATTGTAACAGTATAGATTGGGTTTGGGCAAGAAGTGGTGGAAGTACATCTGCTGAATTAGCTTATTCGACTGCCGCTGATTCCTATGGGAATGTATACGTTGCGGGGACTTTTACTAGTTCAACATTAGTTTTAGGTTCTCAAACATTGACGAATGCTGGTGGTTATGACATTATGCTAATTAAATATGACCAAAGTGGCAACGTTGTTTGGGCAAAAAGTGCCGGAGGTGCAGATAATGAAATGATTTATTCTATTGCTGTTGATGGTTCTGGAAATGTGTATGTAGCTGGATATTATCAAAGTACATCAATTACATTTGGTGCAACTACACTTAATAATAGCAGTGTTAATGCCGGTTATGGTGATATATTTCTTACGAAATATGCATCTAATGGAGTTGTAATTTGGGCTCAGAGTGCTGTTGGCACTTTAAATAAAACTGATTGGGCAACTTCTGTAGCTTTAGATGCCACAGGGAATGTATATCTTACTGGTCGATTTAGTAGTTCAACTATGACATTTGGTTCATATACTTTGACAAATGTTGGAAGTTCCGACATTTTTCTTGCGAAGTATAATTCTTCAGGGACAGTATTATGGGCAACTAGTGCCGGAGGGGCAAGTTACGAATATCCATACTCTGTTGCTGTAGATCCTTCAGGTAATGTTTATGTAGCAGGTTATTTTGATAGTTCATCTCTTTCCTTTGGATCTACAACTTTGACAAATACCGGCTCAGGTGATTTATTCTTAGCAAAATATAATACAAATGGAACTCCGCTTTGGGCAAGGAGTGCCGTTGGAACTGGTACAGAGATCGCATATTCAATCGCAACGGATAATTCAGGCAATATTTTTATGACAGGTGCATTTGATAGTCCTAGCTTAACTTTTGGAACAACTATTTTAACCAACGCAGGCGTTTGCGATATATTTCTAGTAAAATATGATGCAAATGGTTCAATGCAATTTGCAACTAAATTAGGAGGTACGGGTGATGACAAAGCGTATTCAATTGCTGTGGATAATTCGGGACATGTTTATCTTGCTGGTTATTTTAGTAATTCCGTTATAATTGGTACTACTACTTTAAATAGTATAGGTTCATTTGATATTTTACAAGCAAAATATGATGCAAGTGGTAATCCAATTTGGGCAAAAAGTACTGGTGGCACAAGTAATGACAATGCAAATTCCATTGCTATCAATGCCTCCGGATATATATACGTAGCTGGTACTTTTTTAAGTACATCTATTTCTTTTGGTACAACAACTATAACAAATGCCGGTTCAAACGATATGTTTCTCGCCAAACTTTCACCTTTTACGGTTAATATTTTACCTGCTAATGTTAATTGCAACGGATCAATTAATGGAACGGCAACTGCTAACGTTATTGGAGGAGGAATTGCGCCATTTACTTATTTATGGAATACTACTCCAGCGCAAACCTCTCAGACCGCCATATCATTGCCTGCCGGAAATTATACAGTAACAATTACCGATAATTTAGGTGCAACGAATAGCGCCTGTGTGGATATTACCCAACCTTCTCCACTATCAATAACAATAACTCCGAGCAATTCTATTTCTATTTGTCAGAGCAATTCTGTTACAATATCCGAAACTTCCGGCTATAGTGGTTATTTATGGTCACCGCACGGAGAAACAACAAATTCAATTACAGCAAATACTGCCGGTACTTATTCGGTTACTATTACAAATAGTAGTGGATGCACAGCGTCATCTTCTCCAATATCAGTAACCGTCAACACTATACCCTCAGCTGCAGGGACTATAACTGGGAGTGGTACAGTTTGCCAGGGACAAAATTCTGTTGTTTATACGGTTCCTTCGATTGCAAATGCAACTTCTTATATATGGACATTACCAAATGGTGCAACGGGTACAAGTAGTACAAATAGTATTAGTGTTAATTTTGGATTAACAGCAACTTCTGACAATATAAGCGTTCATGGGAACAATTATTGTGGGGATGGGACAATATCCAATTTATTTTTGGCAGTTGTTCCAAAACCGAATGCTTTTGCAGGAAATGATACAACTATATGCAATGGACATAGTATAACACTTACAGCCACAGGCGGCAACTCATATATTTGGAATCATGGAGTTTCGCAAGGAGTTTCATTTTCGCCAACAACAAGCAATACATATTCTGTTTCAGTTTCAAATGGATTTTGTACAGGCATTGATAGCGTTATTATAACAGTAATTACCCCATCACCGCCCGTAATATATCAAAATGGAAGTGTTTTATATTCAACAGCTCTTACAGGCAACCAATGGTATAATGATAGCGGCATTATAAATGGAGCCACAGGAACATCATATACCCCAACTACGACAAGTCATTATTATGTAATAATAACAGATACTTATGGATGTACTTCGGTTCCATCAAATATACTTTATGTTCCTTTTACCGGAATTAATGCAAATGAGAACATTGGAGAAATTAATATTTATCCCAATCCAGTGTTAAATGAGCTAATAATTGAGATTGTGGGTAATATGGAAAATATTAATTTCGAAATTTACAACGCAATAGGACAAGTTGTTTCCCAAGGTAATTTGCTTGAAAAGACTATTGTGAAAACTACAGACTTTGCTTCGGGGATTTATATGATTAAATTGGAGAGTGGGGAAAAGGTCATTTGTAAGAAGATTATAAAGGAATAAATATATGATATTTGTGATAGATGCGACATTATAGAGTGATTTCATGATCTATGTTGAGTTTAAATCTTGGTTGCAATTTTAACTGGTGAAAGTCAAAGGTTTTACCTTTTATAATTTTAAAATCCAAAGTAAGGCTGAAGCCATCATTCGCCTCAATGACATTTATC
>CAZNRQ010000219.1:3473-5750 GCA_964574845.1 uncultured Bacteroidales bacterium | reverse complement strand
CTATTTTATTTATCCCGCATTCCTGCCCCAAACCAAATACGACACCACAGCCTTCGACCGCGAAGTAGATTCCTTTCTGAAAAACAGGAAAACGATAGCCAAAGAAAACGATAGCGCTTCCGAAAAATACGAATTCGATATTTTAGATCAAAGAAATCCGGAAAAGCAAACCACCCTCCACCCCTTCCCATTCGACCCCAATAGCATGACACATGCGCAATGGCTGCAAATGGGACTTACCGAAAAACAGGTAAAGGTGATTGAGAATTATGTAGCCAAAGGAGGTAAATTCTACGATAAAGCAGATTTCAAAAAGATGTACTGCATTTCAGCGGAAGCCTACACCCTGCTGGAACCTTACATCAATATAACACTCAGCAGACCACAGTATCCAAAAAATGAATTTCCCAAAAAGGAGGTGGTCATAACCCAAACCGAGATCAATTCGGCTACGATAGAAGACTTGAAGAAGATACGCGGCATTGGCGACTATTTTGCCACGAAGATTGTGGAATACCGCCAAAAACTGGGCGGATATATCAGTCTGCAGCAGTTGCTGGAAATTCCTAAAATGGATACGGCGCGATTGAGGCCCCTGCTGCCTTTTTTTGATATCAATACCAAAGCCATTCGCAAGATCAATGTGAATCAGGCCCACGAGTATGAGTTGGGGGCTCATCCTTATATTGGGAATAATATTGCTTCGGCCATCATCCGCTACCGACTGAAGCACGGCAACTTCGCCCTGCTAAGCGATATAAAAAAGTGTATGCTGGTTACCGATGCCATTTATGTGAAAATTTCGCCTTACCTTTGTGTGGAATAATACGAGAAAACCACGGAGACACGGAGAACACTAAGCAGCACGAAGAAAATTGTAAAAAACTTTGCAATACCTTTGTGTTTCCCTGCCTTGCCGGCAGGCAGGTTTGAGCCTTTGAGCCTTGGTGGCAAAAAATAAAAAACATTCAAGACCCTTACAATATGAAAAGAACCCTTCTCCTGCTTATGGCCGTGATGATGATCAGCAGCCTGAGCTTTGCCCAGAAAAACAAGAAAAAAGACAATAAAAAGACCGAAAAGGTCGAGTTCAAATGGTATACTTTCGAGGAAGCTTATGCCCTCAACCAAAAGAACCCCAAAAAGATCTTCATCGACGTGTATACCGACTGGTGCGGATGGTGCGTTAAAATGGACAACACCACCTGGAACGACAGTACCATCAAAGATTATATGGCCCGCAATTTCTATCCCGTGAAGCTGAATGCCGAACGCAAGGATACGGTGCGCTACAATGGCAATACCTACGTAAACCCCAGTCCCGACAAGCCCCGTTCGGCTCACCAACTGGCCATTTCGCTGCTGCAGGGGCAACTCTCCTACCCATCCTATGTGATATTGAACGAGAAGTTCGAGATACTAAACATGGTGAAAGGCTATAAAGTGGCCAAAGAGATGGAAGTGCTGCTGCACTATGTGGCCGAAGGCGCTTACGATAAAATGACCTACGAGAAGTTTGCGGAGACCTTTAAGGGGACGATAAAGTAGGGACGCGCAATAGCGTGTCCATCTTATAGGTTCATGATCCAAAAATATCATAAAACATCTTTTTACAACCTTGTAACGCAAAGCCTGCTGCTGATAACGCTTGCGTCTTGCAACAGCAGCCCAAAGTCATCCCTGCCTCCCGCTTCTTCCCTTTCGGATATTCACCGCGATAGCATCTGCCGTGCTGTAAAAGACAGACCTACTGTTGATCCGAAAGAGAATATCAACCCAACTAATGCCAATAGGTTCATTAAACCCATTTACATACGCGAGAGCGAGATAGCCACTTCCAACGCCAAATTCAATGGCGAGGCCGTTGTGATTGAAATGGAAATTCCGGCTTCTGTGTTGAAAGCTCATCCCGACACCCTGAAGAAGGAAGTGCGTCAGAACTATGCTAACTCCGAACGCTTTTTTCCGCGTTCCATAGCCGACGATTTCCAGAAAGGCATTTCTACCGAACAAATTTCCTACCCCCATCTGAACTATACTGTCAGGGTTTACGAAAACGAGTTTGCCGCCAAACCATACACCACCCAAACTTTCAGGGCATGGAAGCATGCTTTGGGGCATATAGTGGTGGAGTAATAAGGCATGGGATCATTTCTGTAATTTTATAAATAAGCCAAAATGTTCTCATGTTTCGCACCTTTGCGCTCGGGTGGGTTTATTGCACTTGATGGCCCTGACAGGAAGTTGCATACCGACCCTAAAACCACATAACAAATC
>CAZNRQ010000219.1:0-3463 GCA_964574845.1 uncultured Bacteroidales bacterium | reverse complement strand
TATATTTTGGCTTCCCGGCAAACGAATAAAAAGTACTTTTTAACCCACTGATTTTCTGCACAGATAAGTTTTGTAGCATGGGAGAAAAAACGTTTAGCATCATAGAAAAAACATTTTGCTACGATGCTGCATTTATTTTCATCATTAACACACTGAAATTCTGTCATGAAATCGGCCCTATCTTGTATGAATCGGGGCATTTTGTCATATTATTTCGGGCAATCGCATAAGAAAACCGAAATTTCAGGGATGACTCACTTTTTTTCACAACCGAAAAAATACCCGGCAAGTATAGAAAATCGTTTTTCAGGGCAGAAATTTGCCTTTTTTGGGCTGAAAATCGAATTTTCGGGGTATTTCCCCGTTTTTTCCATGTAGAAAAAGAGTTTTTCCATGTAGCTAAAAATATTTTTCGCTTGGCAAAAATATTTTACTTTCATGCAAAATGAATATATCGGCAGGCAAAAAGGACGAATTATGCAGTTTGGGCGAAAACATAGGTAGGTAATTTGTTATAATGCCCGGCTCCTAACTTTTCATGAGCCGATTGGGCCAAAAGACAAGGGGCTTTACTGTCGTTCAGTAAAGCCCCTCAAATTTTTTACATGTTAAAATAACTTTTGTGCAATGCACCTTATTCCGACTGAAGGAAAAATTTCGTTTTTTCGGACAACAAACTGGATCCGCCGGAGTTCTTAGCCCTCACGGCTATCCATACATAAACATCAGCCGTAACACCATAACCATACAGTTTACGTGAATCCGTAGAATCACCTATCTCCTTACCGGTTTTATCATCCGGCTTGGCGAACAAATAAACGATATACTCTGTGGTGGAACGCTTTTTAAGTTTAGAATTCTTACCTCTTACGAGGTTTACCTTTATAGAGCCCTCTTCGGGTCCTCTGACGATCTTGCTGATAATAGGTTGATCGGGTGGCGGAACCGGGACCGGTTCGGCACTTACGTTGGCACCTGCCTGCTCAAACATTGCCTTGTTACCCGGAAACTTATTGTTGAGATAAGGACAAAATTTGAACTTTATCACATCAAACACCTTTTTGGAGGCGTCGTTTCTCTTGGTCTTGGACAATGTATCACCTTTCTTGGCTTTTGCTGTCAGATCATCCGAAGTAAGAACCAGAGCCTTATACTCAGCTTCTTCCATGGGTGGATCATCATACACCAAAGGCAAGGCATACATACCGTCGAGGTAGTTGTGCCCGGATTTATTTATGCCGTCGTGGTCTGTCACCTTTAAACCTACTATAGCCATATAAAACTTAGTTGACATAGTATTACAGATATTGCTGCTCTGCCCTGCTTATTCTGTGGCCCCGTCCTATCTGTAGCTCCAGGGCAGATTTCCGATAGCGTCCCGGGGAATTAGTAATCGTTTTCATGCGTTAATAATATAATGCAATACTAATCAAATGTCAAGTAACAAAAAAAATTACATGACGAACTGCCAACAAAAATCATTTATGAACTGATCGCTCTCCAGATAGCGTTTCAGTTTTTTAAGTTTATCTGCCTTCCCGCGACTCAGTTTCTCACTACGGCCATTGGCAAGTAATATCCTGGTATTGCGCCCCTTTCCCTTTATTTTCACAAAATGAGTCAGATTGACCAGCATGCCGCGACGGGTTTGATAGAACAGCTTACTCTGCAGCAGTTGGCATACCAGGCAAAAGGGAACGGTAATGGTGTCGTAGCAGCCCGAGAGGCGGTAAATTTTGATATCATTGCCCCAGGCTTCTATCACCACCACCCTCCAGAGCATGGACAAGGCGGCAAGCAGTTTGCGATAATTGGTTTCATCGGCAGTAATTTTATACTTCTGCCTTTGTGTGAGCGGAGCCTGCATGCAGGGGCTGGCTGCCGCCGATTCGGAAGGAATTGGATCATGCGACATAATAAAGATGCTTTAAGGTGGGCATCCCGGCTTATGTCGTGGTGGCAGTTAGTGGGGTAGTTTGTTTTATCCTTCTCTGGTGATCCGTCCGATGTGCGATGATTAACAGTTAGTGTGGCTGCCGGAATGCAAATAATACATTTTGCTTCATCAAAAAGAGGTTAATTTAAAAATTGGGTTAACATATGCTGCATTCTACAAAAATAATGCCAACAAGGGGAATTATACCAAATACATTACGCATGAAATTAAGAACCTCTCCTACCCCCTAAATACGTTGCTAACTAAATGCCTCATTGGTTTCTCACCCCTGCTGAATTAATGTTAAAAAGATTAGGCTGATTGGATTAATTTATTAATTTTGGATGCCGGGAGTGAGGGGGCGAAAGGATAGCAGAATATGAAAAAACTAAAAGTGAATAGTTTGCTTCTACCATTAATTATATTTCTATCGCAAAATTGTTTTGGGCAGAAGTATGATATAGATTCATTATTTAAAGAGTTTAAACTCGACATTCACGACGAACAGTATATGCATGGAGATGTTGTTTGGGATGATGAAACACGCACAACGTATTATACACTATTGGACAATTGCAGTATCGATACTCTTATTAAATACACTGATGATTCAAATGCAGCCGTCCGAAGCTATATGTATTTAGGGCTGCTTCAAAAAAATGCGGATGAAAAAATTCTTAAAAAGATCCTCAGAAAGCATAAAAAGGACAAGGCAAACTTCTCCGTAAGCCCAACGGATGTTTTGCTTCAATATACGGTTAAAGGCTTTATGGAGATGCATTTCAAATTTAAAACCGACAAGCATCTCTACATTCCGGACTATAAGACCCAAATAGAGAGTATTAGAAAAGAACACAGCAATGGTTTTTCTTTTATAGCTGGAGAACATCATGGACTAATCAATAAAAACGATCTATTGCTAGCGGATAGTTTGAATTGTGATTTTAAGAATTTTAAGATAGTTTCATTTACAATGACCATAACCAAAGACACCACTTATTGTAGTGAGGAAAGTTTAGGTAATCACATATCAGCAACTATGAAAGAAAAAATTAATGAAGCAAAAAATGGAAGCAAGATATGGTTTGAAGATATTAAAGTGGCGAATGTATCAGGTGAAATACGAAACAGGGGAACCAGATATTTGAGAATAAAACAATAAAATAATATTGGGCTGCATCCCCCTACTGCATGAGATTAAAACCAAACATAATTTTATTAACTTTGGATGCAGAAAGTGATGGGGTGAAAGGATATGACGTATTTTGACAAGACTTATCTTAAATGAAAAATAATATATGGAGTCCGGCAACCAGATAAACGGGGCGAAACCGAAAAGCCAAATGAGTAGGGTAATCAAATTTACGACAATGAAAACATTTATTAAAAGTTCGATCTTTTTAGGCCTTTTCTTAGTATTAACTTCATTTTCATGGACCAATGACAACCTGAAGAAAAATTACGACAGGAATCAAATTTCTACTGAATTATTGATAACCAAAGACGAGGTAATAATCACCTATGACA
>CAZNRQ010000218.1:0-5750 GCA_964574845.1 uncultured Bacteroidales bacterium | reverse complement strand
GCGTTATGCAATTTTCGGCTGCCTCTTTATGGTTAGCTAAATTTTATGTAGGTGTGTGTTAAATTATTAACGGATGCACCGTAATCACCGATTGTTTTTTTTGTTTGGATTGTTTGTCTTGTTTTCGGTGTTTTTTGCTTTTCTGTATTATCTGCAAAAATACAAACCACTTCCTCCCAAGCCTCCCGTTGTTGATTACCGCATTCCCTCTTCCGATAGTATATCCTATCCCAATTCTTTACTTTACGATTTTGAGAATTTTACACAAACCGATTTGCTTTCTTCTGCCAAAGCTTTTTCAGGGAAATTTTCTATGCACGTCGAAGGGAAAAATGAAAGCAGCCTGTTGATACAAAAGCCAATTTCGGAACTGCCATCAAGTGATTTTTCGGAAGCGAGGATAGGTGCCTGGATGCTTGCTGAAAACGGTGAGCCTATCAGCGGGAAGCTCATGTTTCAGATCGTTGACAAAACGAATGCGCTGAAGTATTCCTATTCTATTGACCTTGACGAGAAGGCTCCGCCTGCGGACCATTGGTTCCATATATCCGGTAAGGCAAGCATCAGCAATTATAAGAAGGAGAATGGCGATATTGTAAAGGTTTATTATTGGAATAATTGCACGGCTAAAGTTTACTTGGATGATGTGTTAATTGTTCTTGGAAATCAAAAGTTAAAAGGCGAAAAACCATTGGTGGATAATACTAAGGCCAATTATAAATTTGAATCTCTGCCGAATCAGCCTCCTTATCCAACGATTTTTGCACAAAAGACCTTAGCTATAAATCTTAAAAATGCTTCCATAGTGAGTATGGATGGGAAGGAAACGCTTGAGATTAAGGCTGGCGATAGCTTTTTAACGGGGCACTTTATCATGTGCAATAACCGATTGGACCAGCTCCTGCTGATTCGAAATCAACTTCCATGCGCTATCATTCGTTTCGTTCCCGAAAAAGATGCTTTTATCATCAAAATGATCGAGCGAACTGCGTTTGCTTCGGACCTGAAGGAAATTCGATTGCTTACGGCCGACATCAATGGAAACGGAGTCGACGAGATGATTATTATTTCGGGCAAGCAGCAAAAGATTTGGGTGTATGCTTATAATTTTATTTCTGAAAAAGTAGGACTGATTTCCAGTGAGCTTTGTCCGGTTGATAAAGCAATTACTAACGTTCAGAAATTCCAAAGTAAAAATGGCAAGCACGTGGAAAGTTTGTTTGTAACCGATACGGCCGGAGACGTGTTTCTGTTAAATTTCGAAAAGGGGCTGTGGAACGCAAAGCCTCTGGGGAATATCAGCGAGACAGGGAAAACAAATTTCGACTGTCAGATGGTTTCGGGTAAATTTATTAAGCCTGCGGGCAACGACAATATCCTCCTTTTTTACCGCGAAAGGAGTTCAGGCCAGTGTTTCTATAAATTGTTCGATATTGATGCGGATGCCCGTAAATTCACCTGCCTGCAGCAAGGCAGTTTCGATAATAAGTGCGATACCCTCTACCCGGAATATAATTATTTCGCCAGAGATATTGATGGAGATGGCATTTCAGAACTTATTTCCTGCGGGAATTCGTGGCGATTTGATATGAAGCTGATACGTTTCACGGAAAAGGATTACTGTATTCTGGGGAATATAGATTTCAAAGGCTACGAGGCAGATCATAATCCGAAGTATTATGAGAATCTGATGATAGCAACAGGGTATTTCACAAACATGAAAACCTTATCGCTTTTTACAGTTTGCATGAATAAAAAACTGATTCCGGATCTTCCCGAGACTATGGGGATCTACACATTGCCATCCATGGAAAAGGAGGCCGCCAAATGATAAGATCTGCACTACATATACTCCTTCTTTTTGCCATTACCTGGGTGTGGACTTCCTGCGGAAACCGCGAAAAGGCTGAGCCGGCAAACAACAGTTTCGAGGTGAAGGATTTTAATACCCTGACCAACTATAAGGCTTTGCAGCAGGGAGAGAAATTAGCCAAATTGCTTTATCTGGATTATACCGATGCCATCAAAGGTTTTTCAATTCCCTCGGCTCGTCAGACGGAAGATGGGAATTTCCATTTCGAATTTTCCATAAAGAACACCAGCGGTAATCCTCAAAAGTTCTGTTATAAGATCTACTACCAGAACGAATCCTACAAATTCCCCGAATGTGCCCCCGATGGGAGCAAAGAGCATACTTACGCTCAGGAAAACTTCTACGGAAGTTGGGAGGATACTACGGCTACTTTTGTCGAAACACCCCTTATTCCTGCCGACGGAGAGTTTCATAAGGTGGAATGCAAACTTCGTATATTGGGGAATCCGCGCAACGAAAAGCGCTACTATTACCAGAAGAGCAACGAGCGATGGACCCGAAATCCCCGCATGGGTTATTATAGTTTTATGCTGGTGGTGTCGACTGCCGACAATGTCCAAAACAAAACCATCCCCGACTATATCAGCGATATTTCGCGAAAGCGGGGCGATAAGTTTGTGAATCCCTATTATTATTTTCTATATGGCGAGGGGGCTTCTCTGAAAAATGTGCTGGTTCATCAGGCGAACAATGCCCTGCAGGTGATTGCCCGACCCGATCTGCGAAAAGGGGTGTATACCAATCCCAATGATTTCGATCCGAAAGCCTACAGTTCGTTTTATACCCCGACCTGCGGTTTTAGCGATGCTCTCTCCCTGAATGCCCCTCTGAGCCAGTTCAGCAATAATGTGAGTGCCGCTTCCAAATGGGATAATATACCGGTGATAGCCGACGTAGTGCACGACAATTATTCCCAGCGCGACTACAACTGGAACCGCACTTTTCATAAAAAAGAAGAAATGATCACCACCCAGACCCGCAATATTGATTGCCCTTGTCAGGAGGCGGAAGTGGATACCCTTACGGGAAATGTGGTGATGCGCAACCGGGCTTCGCACTATGGCGATTGGCGCAAGCAAAGTGTGGGAGTTATCACACGACATGGGTTTACTTACGGGAAATACACCGTGAAAGTGAAGCTCACCGAGTTGCTGAACAAAAACGGCGTCTGGAACGGCATCACCAATGCCATTTGGCTGGTGACCAACGGAGGCGATGCCTGGAACAATTGCCGCGAATGCACTCAGGAGGGCTATCTTCCGAAATACGGTGGCGGCAAAGACGACAAACGCTCGCCTGTGACGGCTTATTCGGAAATAGATTTCGAGATACTGAAGACCGTGAGTTATAGCCCGTCCTACAGTTTTCCGCCGGCCTATATTTATCCGGTTCCGGACAGGAGCCGGGTGTCGGCATGGGATGTTCCCCTGCCGCTATCCTTGCTGCAGGATACCGGAAATGTGATGGTTTGCTGCACCAACTGGGATATGGCCTGTCCGCAACCCGCCCGCTACGATGTGGGATGCATGCCTGTGAATTATGGCAACCAGACCTTCACGGCCCACCGTTGGGATTATTGGTATCGCGCCATCACCGAGCGCACACCTGCTTCGGACAACGAAATGTTTGGTGCACCTTACTATTATTTCCAGATAGAATGGAAACCCACCGAGATTATCTGGCGCATAGGCCCCGAACGCAACCAGCTCCGCGTGGTGGGCTATATGGACGATGCCCTCACATCCATCCCCAACAACCAGATGCTGCTCGTGATCTCACAGGAATTTCACAACACCGACTGGTGGCCCGGCAGCCCCTTCGAACAGCAGTTCATCCCCTTTCCGAAAAACGATTTGGAGGGGAGGATTATGGAGATTACGGTGGAATAGGAAAAAATCGGAAAGGGGTACTTTCTTTATTTGAGCATTGAACATTGAGCATCGGATATTGAGAATTTTTTTAATTGTCATTTGTTTCACGTCATTGATAGTCATTTGTTGTCATTTATTGTCAATCTTGAGCCAGAATTCTTTGTTTTTTTGCCTGCAATAAATGCCTCTTTTGCTAATAAAAAATCTAATTACCTGTATAACTATACTATAGCACAAATTTTCGCACTACAAATCTCTGGATGGCATCACTCCTTGGAGGAGCGGTAGTGTTCAGAACTCTGGATGGCATCACTCCTTGAAGGAGTAATAGTGTTCAGAACTCTGGATGGCATCTCTCCTTCGGGGAGTAATAGTGTTCAGAACTCTGGATGGCATCACTCTTTCGGGGAGTAATAGTGTTCAGAACTCTGGATGGCTCTACTCCTTTGGGGAGTAATAGTGTTCAGAACTCTGGATGGCTGTACTCCTTTAAAGAGAGAAATCATTCCAGCCTTATTATTTTGGTAAAAATGAATTCCTCATCACCTATTCGAAGTGCATATAGTAGTTGATCTATGTGTAATCGGCATTTTCCGTTTTTTTTATTAAAAGAATGTAAAGGTTAACCGTCAAACGATTGAAGTTTTTTTTATTTTTCAAAAAAGCGAAAATAGGGTCGCGTATAGTTAACCATAATAAATTGAAAAACCTAGAAAAAAAATAAAGTTTTTCTTGCATTCTTTAAATTATTGCTTATATTTGTCCAAAATTAAAAACCTGCAATATGAACCAGCTCGTAACTTATACCGTAAATCCGTTTTATACCATAGTAACCGGAAAAGACAGCATCCAGAAATTTGGCTACGACAACTACATTCGTATGAAGAACGCCAATCTTCCGGCTTACGCTCAATTGGTGATAGACACTAAGGATGCCTGGCAAAAGGTGTTTGGGAATCTGGAAACCTACGATGCCGATAAAAATCTGCAACAAAGTTTCACCATTCAGTTGAATCAAAAATTGAATGAATTTTTGGACAAAGCGATTGAATTAGAAGGATTGGTGGCTTTTAAATTCAAGAAAACTTCGGGCGCTTATCAGGAGTTTTATCCTCATGGCCGCGATGAATATCATCAGGCTACTCAGGAAAATATTTTTATCCTGATGAAAAGAATGATTGATGGTGCTCACAAGTATCCCACTGAACTGGGTGCTACTCTCGAAGCCGAATTCACCACAATTCGCGACGATTTTCAGATCATCTGGGATCTGCAGAAAGCCAAAAAAGAAGACGTAAAGGATGCCATTCCTGATTTTACTATTAAAGTTCACATCCTCTACGATCAGCTATACAAAAATATGCTGGTGATATTGGCCGAAAATCATTTGCATCCCGAAAAGATGCTGGTTTTCTTCGACGAAACCATTGTCAACTATGTGGAGCATATCAAACATGTGGTGATTCAAAAAAACTCTAAAAAAGTCACTCCTTTAAGTTTTAAGGTCACTGATACCATCACCCTTCGCAGCCTGTTCGATAAACCTTTGAAATACTATTTTGCTCCCAATGCTAACACCCCGCCGCCTCCTGACATAAAAACGCTGGAAGCAAATGCCATATTGGATATAAGCGGGCAGGATGCCGGCGCCCCCGACAACATGGTGCTGATTATTTTAAACAATACAGAATTCAAGGCCAATGTCGATGTTTTGGTAAAATAAAACCCCATAATAAACCCAAAAAATGAAAACTCCCTCATCAATTATAATTGTTGAGGGAGTTTTTTTTATCGGGAGAGTTTCTATATTTGTGAGAAATTAAATTCAATCATTCCGAAGAGGTATACTTATTACAAAAGAAATAATTTTTATGAAAAAAATCATTCTTGCCTTGTTTATCAATTCAATCGCAATATCGCTGACTGCCCAAAATTACAACACCACCATCGGTATAAAACTGATGCCGGGTATTTCATCAGTTTATCATCGGCCTGCAGGTCTAGGA
>CAZNRQ010000217.1:0-5752 GCA_964574845.1 uncultured Bacteroidales bacterium | reverse complement strand
ATATTATTAACAGGGTTATTAATACATAGAGCAATTGTTTAGTTTTTGTTTTAACAGGGAAACATAAAAATGTGTTCCTGCTTTTTTTATATGATTTAGCAAATAATTGCGAAATTACTCGAATTCATTCCTTGGTAATATTCATCTTTTTGTCAAATAATTTTTTCAAATAATCCTTTTGCCTTAATCGATTTAATTTTATATTTGTATTCCCTTGAGCGGACAACTTCAGGTACTTCCCATCAGTATTTTATTTGAAATTGTTAGATGAAGGATATGGAAAAAGGGGAATTGAACAATATAAACCGAGCGAATGAAAGAAAGCCAATTCGAATTACTGGAAAAATGTCTGTTTGATATTCAGGAACGTGATGAAAAGTTGAACAAGAAAGATACTGACATTGCTACACTTCTTGAGGAGCAAAACAAACGCTTCGAACTGTTAAAAAAAGGCTACCCGATTTTACCTTGGCCATGTAAAAATGAGGATGAATGTGATAGATGGGTAAGTCGTGAAATTTATCATAAGGAGTTGGAATCTATTGAAATGTACAATGATGTCATAAAGAATAATCCTGGGACAGAGGACGCTTTACAGACAAGTGTTGAATTAACCAGGAGTTATATTTCCGATATGCTTACCGTAACCGGAAATCGATGGGACACGATTTGTAACTATAGGGTAAAGCTGAGAACCAACAGAGCTGCTCTGGTGGAAGAGGAACTTGAGTTGTACGAAACATTTCAGAATTTAATTAGCCAAAAGGACCAGACTGAGCCAACTGCATGGCATAAACAAGCCGATTTGATTCCTGACCAACACATAATTCTGATCGTTTCGCAAGAAAAAATAATATCTGAAGAAGAAGATTTACAGCAAGAATTAGACTCTATTCTTGCTTTGCGCGAAAAAATATTAAAGATAGCGACAGAGCTAAGATAAGTGAAATAGCGGATAGGGGGGAGCGGGAAACCTCTTTCCATTGCATTTTATTCCTTCTGTTATCTTTCAGTGATATTTCATGCCTTTGACCTTCTCTTTTTGCCTACCTCATTATTAATGTTTTATTGTCCATTTTTAAAAGATTGGTGGGCGAAAATCATAAACCAAGGAATTATCTTTTGTTTTCTTTTCTAATTCGGCCAAACTCCACAATATTTAAACTCAGCCTGGCGTTCATACATAAAAGAAAAGATGAAAACACTGAGTCTGATTCCCCTGATCGTGATCATCTCTGCCTGCATGTATGCACAACCCACCGTACATGGTGATCACAGTAAGACTGGTACCTTGCTGGTGCTGGTAAAAGGATTAAAAAACACCGAAGGCAGTTTAAGAGTAGCATTGTACAATTCGTCCGAACAATTTATGGGCGATGTGGTTTACGAAGGCACTGTCCTGAAGATCTGCGGCGGCGAAATGCTGGTCAAATTCGTCGATATTCCTTATGGAGATTATGCCATTGCGGTGATTCATGACGTAGACAACGACGGCCAACTGGACAAAAATGTATTGGGCATACCCACCGAAGGTTATGGCTTTTCCAACCATGCCATGGGCAAATTTGGGCCTCCTGATTGGATACAGGCCAGCTTCTTTATGGACCGCCAAAGCGAAGCCCGCATAGTGGAACTCGCTTATGGTTTGCCTAAATAGCAAACCTGCCAATCATTTCTTTTAAAATACTGTTGGTTTAAGTCAACTGAAAGTAATTTCAGCTATGCGGAAAAACAGTATTTATTCCAATTAATCAATCCCTGAAGTATTCTGCTTAACTACCTTATTGTTCTTTCATCAACGCTTGCAACAAGCATTATTCTTTTATGAATTTTCTGATTATTATTCCCTTATCGTTTGTAGCTTTTAGCAAATAAATTCCGCTTGAAAGATCTGAAAGATCAACGATTAATTTATTATCAACCGTTTTAAATTCTTTTATGGTTTGTCCTTCACTGTTTAATATTTCAATAGCAACATTCCCTTTAGACTCTATGGTCAGATTATTTATAACAGGATTTGGATAACTGCTTAATGAGCTCTCTGATACTTCGTTTATTCCATAGGCACAATTCGTATTAAAACTTGCCCAGGGATCTATGTATGTCCAGTGCGAAGTTGACCAGGCTGCATCATCCACCTGTATACAGTTTAAGTCCGGATTGTTAGATGCATCAAAAACACCAATGTTGGTATTGTTTCCGTTTTTCAGGTTCAGCACCGTTAAAGGATTATGTCCGCAATTTACCGCATAGAGATTGGTATTGGCTGTCAGATCTAAGCTGGCCAACTGGTTGCTGTCGCAATAAATTTCATACAGCGCACTCAGATTGCCGACATTTAAACTGCTTAATGAATTACCCACACAATATAAACTTTCCAGGCCCACATTGGTTGAAATATCCAGATTGGTTAGTTGAGCATGCCAACAGCCCAGATCGGTAAGCGAAGTAAGTCCATCAATATTTAAACCTCCCGAAAGATTGTTTTCTCCACAATCGATCTCAGTAAGAGAATTCAGTCCCAGACCTGAAAAATTCAAACTTGTGAAATTATTGTGGCCGCATTCTAAATAATTCAGAGAGGCAAGCCCGTTCATAGTAAGGTTTGTTAATTGATTATCATAACAGCTAAAATAAGTCAGTGCCGTATCGGCCGATATATTTAAAGAAGTTAATAAATTATAATCACAGTCGAAACTGGTAAGACCTGTATTTGTAGAAACATTGATTGTCGCCAGTTGATTGTATTCGCAATTCAAATCTAATAGTGAAGTGAGTCCGTCGACGTTTATACTGGTCAGCAGATTATTGTTGCAGGTCAAATATTGAAGGGCCGTATTGGTATGCGCATCAATAGATGTGAGGTGGTTCTGATAACAGGTTATTTCGGTGAGTGCCGTAAGCCCGGTAATATTCAAACTTGTCAGCAAATTATTGCCACATGATAAATATTGAAGAGCAGTGTTCGAGGTAAGGTTCAGAGAACTTAACGAATTACCCTCACAATATAATCTTTGAAGAGAAGCAGTCCCCGATAGATTTAGTGATGTCAATAAATTGCCTCCGCAATATAAAGTGGTAATATTCGAAAATGCCTCAATACCCGTCAGATCAGAAATATTCAGACCCGAAGCCGACATGTCACCGGTATAAGCTATAGCTTCCGATGTTTGGATCTCTCCATCCGCATTGGTATTAATGCTGGTATTGCCCAGCAGATATGCCTTAAAATTGGCATCAGGGATGTTTACAATTTGTGCATTTGCTTTATTACTCGATCCAAATAAGGAGAGTGCAGCAATTAAACAGGATGTCAGTAATATTGTTTTCATTTTATTTTTTTATAAATTTCTGTATCGTAATTCCTTTGTCGTTTGTGGCTTTTAATAAATAGATCCCGCTGGCAATGTCTGATAATTCAATGGTCATAATATTGCCGTTTATTTCTAATGCTTTTATGGTCAGCCCTTCGCTGTTTATTATCTCAATGCCGGAATTCCCAAAAGATTCAATGGTGAGAATATCCTGAACAGGATTGGGGTAAACAGACAAGGAGTTCCTGCTCAATTCATTTATTCCGGTGATACAATTGGTACTGAAGCTTGCTCCGGCATCAATGGATGTCCAGTTGGCGGTCGACCAGGCGGCATTATCCACCTGTATGCAGCTTAAGTTAGGATTGTTGGTGGCATCAAAACCTTCCATGTAAGTATTATTGCCATTCTTCACATTCAACATAGTCAACAGATTATTGCTGCAATCCAATCCTCCGAGTGAAGTATTGGTAGAAAGATCCAAATTGCTTAACTGATTGTAATGGCAGGTAAAAGTAACCAGAGAAGTAAGGTTTGAAATCAACAAATTGGTCAATGAATTATGATCACAGTACAAAGTATTCAGTGAGTTATTGGCCAAACAATTCAAGCTTGTTAGATAGTTGTTGGAACAATTTAAAGCATAAAGGTCTGCATTGGTTGAAACATCTATTGTTGTCAGATGATTGTTTGTGCAGACAAGAGAATGAAGGGAATTCATACCTGTAACATTTAAACTGGTCAATAAATTATTGCTGCAATTCAAATAATTTATAGCAGTATTGGCAGTAGCATTCAAACTGGTCAGTTGATTCGACTCACAATCAAAATCAGTAACTTTCGTAAAAGCTTCAATACCCGTAAGGTCAGTAATATTCTTATTGGATATATTGATCGCTCCTGTCCAGGCAGCCGCTTCGGAGCATTCAATATAGCCATCTGAATCTGCATCAATGCCCGATATGGCAAGCAATGCTGCTTCAAGATTGGCGTCGTTGAAATTCACATAACAATATCGGTAGAACTGGTAAGGGGCATACATATAACGTTTATTATTCGCGTCATTTATTTCAACCAGAATATAATAGTTAACATCTATGAGCTCAGTAGGCTGAAAACTTGAACCTGTAATTGCTACGTTACTTCCTGTGGACGAATATGTGGTGCTGTCCTGAAGAAAAGCTCCGTTATAGGGATTGCGGTCGTTATCGAGGTAAACCTTTATTGTCCCGCTATTGGCATACGACCTGGTAGGTATGTGTAATATGATCTGATCGCTTCCCCCTATGGAATATGTATTCCCGACAATTAAAGGAACCAAATTCAATGTGGCTGTCATCGAAATAACATTTGGCCAAACGGCATTTGTCCATGCCAATGAGGAGCGTGCACCCAAACCACCCAGATTAGCCGCATTGTTGTAGCCTACCTTAACAGCGTCGCCACCATCAGGGATATCAGTGCTCTTCCGATCGCCGGCAATGTTTCGGCTGTAAACAAAACCTGTGTTATGCCCGGCATTTTCGTAAGTATTATACCAGCCTCTTTCTGCAGAAGCCATGGTTGCCTGGCCATTGTAAAATGGGGTTGACAGCTCAATGCTGCCATTATACATTAAGATAATATTCAAATGATCTGAAAAATTGTAGTTTATCCCGAGAATATTGTAGGTATAACCGGTTTCGTTGTGATAGCCGCCGGGCAAACTTGTCCAGAAACGATTGTAAGCGCCGTTTACGTATTGTCCGCCGGGATAATTAATGTTTTGATAGTAATTATCGGCAAACAAGATGTTCTCATAAACCTGTATGGGAGTATCTATAGTTTGTCCGGGCCCGAAAGGTGCAGCCAGTCCCTGAGGATCGGATGTGGTCAGCGGATGAGGGTCCAGTGAGGTTACCTGTTCCACTTCTATGCCCTGCAAGCCTAGTAAGCGTGCAATTTCGTAAACCATACCCCCTCCGCGGCTATGACCTATTAAATGTATCGGCAGTTCGGATAAGGCAGGCTGAGAGTTTTGGCTTTGATAAATCTTAGGTGCCACAACAGCCGCAACCGATTGTGCCGTAACACCGGAAAGCAGATGATTGGACACCGCTGTCCAGTTAACCAGAATTACGATTTCGCCCGATGTGTCATTCGCAAGATCAAAATTCCAGTTGCTGCAGCTTGCTGTAAGATTACCGGCGGTACCGGTTACCGAAATGGTAGCAATATGGCCACTGCCTCCCGAACGCGCAATAATTTCGTTGGCCATGTTTAACATCCAGGCTGGCTGACTGCCATCAGGGTTCCAGCCGTGTACAATTATGGTAACACCTGCTCCCGGTTTTGGAAATGTTTGTGATGTGCAGAAAAATGCAGCAAATACCAAAGATAGTGTAATGATAAATCTTGTTTTCATGTTCTAGTTTTTAAATGTCTGTTTCAATAAATGT
>CAZNRQ010000216.1:0-5764 GCA_964574845.1 uncultured Bacteroidales bacterium | reverse complement strand
TACCTTCTGGTTTTTTTGACATAATCCTTCCAAGAGTTCCCGAACCTTTTTTCCAGAAAGCCTTCTTCGGCTCTGATAACAAAGTGATGATAGATGAAAACTATTAAAAGAAGGATCACATTAATTATTATAGGATAATACAATACAGAAGCCAGACAGATCAGGTTAAACCCTACGTAAATAGGATTCCTGCTCAGACGATATATTCCTGTGGTTTTAAGTTCGGTTTCTTCCTGAGGCAATCCCATACGCAGGGCCATGCCCAGATTGACCAGTCCTACAAGGGTAATGAACATTCCAAACAGAAAAATACCAAACGAAAAGTATTCCATTCGGTAACTGAAAATCGGATTTACATAATCCTTTTGCAGCAGAGCATAAATGTAAACTCCAAAGCAGGAAAACAAGGATAATTTCCCAATGATAAAACTGTAAAGCGTGAGTGAAGGGTTCCCCATGGCACCTTTCCCTTTCATTTTTAGAAAAGCAGCCAAGCCAAAAACAAGAAGTGAAAACACACAGAATAAGCCTATTGTAATAATTTTTATCATTTTACCGAATTTTTATTTACCCGAATTTGTCATAAATGTACTAATTTTATGGAAAGAAAATTAGCCCAAATGAACAATTTCGATTTTTTCTGTGAGAACATTGATTATTTCAGATTCATTTTAGGCATTTCATATTTCTTTCTGGGGTTATTAGGAATAGGGGTTTTAATAAACTTCAAAAAAACCCTGAGGCCCTATTTTATTTTATTTGCTTTCCTGGCTTCCATCTACTATCTCACCGGAATCTTTATCCCTTATTTTGGCGATAATCCGTTTTTTTCTCCCGCGCGTTTACTGTTTTTGCTGGCGGCCAATGTCTTTCTGGTTGAGTCGGGGCGAAGGATATCACAGCTTGCCGGCTTGCGATGGCTGGGGCTTTGGATCTACATTCCTTTGTTTGTTATGCTGTTGTGGGGTTTCTCTGTCAACATGCAGATTGATGAGGCTATCATCATCTATTTGTTTTGTATTCCCGGCTATTTCCTTTTGTCTTTGGGGATATTCATTTTCTCCTTTAGATATAAAGGAGTAACTAAGTTTTTATTTTTCCTGTATTCCTTTATCATTCTGATTTTCGGCATTTGCAATATTTTTGCTGCACCCAAAACAGGACTTCCTTTTACCTCCCTCATCAACGAGCAGTTTTTTATATCGACCTTTCAGTTCCCGGTCGAATTGGTTTTAGTGATCATACTGAATATCATCCTTCTTTTGAATTTTCACATCTATGTTTATGCAACCCGGCAGTTTCTGAATGTGGGGATTTTAAAATTCAGGGCCTATGGGGTTTACTTGTTCTATGTATTGTTTGTGGTTGCCTTAGCCTCGGGCTGGATTTTCACCAACAAAATTGCCAAAAAGGAAAACGCCGAGATGAATAAGGAATTTCTTACCAATTCGCGCCTAGTAGCAAATGCCATTAATATCGATCACATAAAGAACCTGAGGGGGGTGAGAGATGATATGAAAAATTCGGATTATCTGCGCGTCAAACAGCAGCTGTATATGATACGCAAGGCCAATCAGGAATTTCGTTTTATCTATCTGAATACTTTACGAAACGACACCGTATATCTTATGGTAGATTCCGAAGATACCTTGTCAAAGGATTATGCACCTCCCGGACAAAAACTTTCGGATGCCACTTCTGTTATGAAAGGTGTCTTCCGAACCGGCACTGAAATTGTCGACGGTCCATATACCGATAACTGGGGAACCTGGATGAGCGCCTGCATCCCTGTTTTTGACAGCCATAAACACTTATTATGTGTGTTGGGGATTGATATTGACGCTGCCTCCTGGCTGGTTAAGCTGGAGAAGGCAAGAGTGCTACCTATTACCATTGTGGCCATTTTAATGGTCCTTATGCTGGTTTTTATTTCCTTTTATCAGCAAAACAAGCTGCAGGAGATTCGACTTTCGGCTTCCGAAAAACGATACAGGTCGTTATTCGAAAATGTACGTGATGCCGCATTCCTGGTAAATCTGGATAATATGACCATTGTGGAGACCAACCGTCAGGCCGAACTCCTGTTAAAGCGGGTACGTGACGACATCGTAGGCCAGCCTTTTGCAAATTTTTTCTTTGAGAAGGAAGCTTTGAGTTTTACCCAGATGGTGTTTCAGGATGGGCTGATCAATTCCAACACCTTAGAGAACAGGATACTCGATTCCATGGGTAGTTTGATTTTTGTTGAGATCAATTCGGGATACCTGATTATTAATGGCGAGAAACACCTTATTGCCATCTTGCGCGACATAACCGAAAGGAAACAAGCCGAATTGGAACTGAAGCGATCACGCGACCGCGCTGAACTCTTGTTCCAAATGGTTCCCAGCGCCATCTTCACCGTCGATAATGACAGGCGCATCACCTCGTGGAACGAAAATGCAGCCCGCATCACAGGCTTTACTACCGAAGAAGCTTTAGGAAAGCCATGCTCTTTGTTTTCCGATAGTCCTTGTAAAGGCAAATGCGGCCTCTTTAGCGATGTAAATAAGCCCATCATGCACAGGGAGTGTTTTATCAGGACCAAAGACGGTAATATCAGGCATATCCTGAAGAATGTCGATTACCTAAAAGACCCCGATGGTAACGTTTTCGGAGGCATTGAGAGTTTTGAGGATATCACCGACATCAAAAATACCGAACTCGAGCTGATCAAAGCCAAAAAAGCCGCCGAAGCCGCCAGCCTGGCCAAGAGCGAATTTTTGGCCAATATGAGCCATGAGATACGGACACCCATCAATGGCGTGGTAGGCCTCACCGATCTGCTGCTCAACAGCAGCCTGTCCAAACTTCAGGTGGAATATCTCGAAAACATAAAATTCTCGGCTTTTTCTTTGCTCGATATTATTAATAGTATACTCGATTTTTCGAAAATAGAAGCCGGAAAACTGAAACTGGAAAATGATACCGTCGGCATCATTTCTATGGTCGAAAATGTGGTGAAAATGTTCTCGGGCCGTATCGACTCCACGGAAATAGAGCTTTTGTGCCGTATTGAGAATGAAGTGCCGGGCTATATTATATCCGACGAAGTGAAGATACGCCAGATACTCATCAATTTCCTGAGCAATGCCGTGAAATTTACCAAAAAAGGTGAAATTCTCGTCAGTGTGAACCTGAAAGCCGAAAACGTCTTATCCATTTCGGTCAAAGATTCCGGCATAGGCATACAGCCCGAAAAACTACAACTGATTTTCGAGAAATTTATTCAGGCCGACACCAGTTCTACCCGATTATACGGGGGCACAGGTCTGGGGCTTAGTATCTCCAAAAGCCTGGCCGAACTGATGAACGGTACCATAGAAGTCAGCAGCCACTATGGGTCGGGAAGCGAATTCACCCTCTCTCTGCCTTTTCAGCCTGCCGCAAAACAAGAAGTGTTCGAACCGCTTCCCTTTAACATCAAAAAGGTATTGCTGGTCGACGATAACCTCACCAACCTTTCTATCATGCACGATATGCTGCAGCGCCTGCAAATCGATTCTGTGTCAACCCCCAATGTAGCCGGGGCAATGGAGCATATTATAGCTAAGGAGGGCTTCGATGCCGTTATTCTCGATTTTCAGATGCCCGACACCGATGCGCTCACCTTTGCCGAACTTATTCGGAAAACCGAAATCAAAAAACAACCGCTCATCATTCTTATGCTTACCAATATCGATACCGATAGCATTTCCGAAGAAACCGTTTATCTCGATATCACCCACTTCCTGCTGAAGCCCGTAACCATGAGCCAGTTGTATAACACCTTCCGATCCATCAATGCATCGCCCGAAGCGGAAACTAAGGTGACAACGGGCGATAGCCGCCTCCGCTTTCAGCCCAAAGGCAAATCTATTCTGGTGGCCGAAGACCAAAGGATCAACCTCATGGTGATACAAAATCGCCTGGAAAATCTGGGGTTCACCGTTCATGTGGCCACCGACGGTACCCAGGCCGTCGAAATGTATAAGATCTCCAAACCCGACCTTATTATTATGGATGTGCACATGCCCGGCATGAATGGCTACGACGCTACCCGCCAGATTCGCTCCCTCGAAAACGGCAACGCACGCATACCCATCATAGCCCTTACGGCCGATGCCATGGTCGACACCATGGACAAATGCCTCAGCAGCGGCATGGACGACTACATTTCAAAGCCCTTCCGGCCGGCCGAATTGTTCGAAAAGCTGAACAAATACCTGTCGTAGAAAAAAATAATAAAAAATTTTGCCGAATAAAAAATAACATTTACTTTTGCACTCTCTAAAAAATTCCTCCCTAGCTCAGTTGGTTAGAGCATCTGACTGTTAATCAGAGGGTCGCTGGTTCAAGTCCAGCGGGGGGAGCAAAAAAAAGCCGCATTGTGCGGCTTTTTTTGTTTGTATCAAGTTTGTTTACTGGAATATGATATCTCCTTACCTTAAAAACAACAATAAATCAAACCTGTTATTCTGATAAACTCCGGTTCAGATATTCCTATAACCCCATAGGGATTCTTTGTTTTCAGCTCTTATAATAAATATTCAGTAAGAAGCATCTTAAATCCTGCCTGCGTAGTTTCTTCTTTTTCATTTGAGCAAAATTATAACCCGTAGCATCCGAAAATTTCAGTCACACCAATTATTTGAACAATCACATTAAGGATGATCACGCTAGTTCATGAAATTTTTACAACCAACTTCCTTCCTTAAACAACGTAGTAACCGAAAATGAAACTCTGATTTGTATTTCCTAAGGTGATGATGTTTTTTTTGACATCGGAGGAAAGAAGTATTCAAGTCTTGCTAACTTTTTTGTCAACGAAACTTCTAATTATTCAAGTCATTATCGTTCCCATGACGATGGACGACGTTCTCACGACATTGGATGTCATTCCAATGATATTGGATGTGATTTTCGTTTTATTGGATGAGGTTTTAACACCACTAAATACCATTTTGGCTGTTTCGAAGTACATTTTAATCGAAACGGTGTAAGTTTTACTTACGTCGTATCTTATAAAAACGACACCCTGTGCTGCGAATCTTCCATTGAAGTAGGAGTTTACGACATCGGAGTATGATTTACTTATTCTGATCTAGCGTTTAGTTACATCGTGGTGAAGAATAGTTACGTTGCAATGGAAGTTAGTTTCATCGTATTATCTGCTACCTTTACCGTTGTGGTTTTTGGTTAAAGTCGAAGAGTGATTGAACGCTTCTGTTTATCATATTTTTTATTACCCACAAAAAGGTATGAATAATGTAACATACCTTTTGCTCCTTGGTGATGTTTCCCCCTTGCCAGTTCTCTAATCCCTATCCCCTCCTTCATCAAAAAATTTCCCTACCTTTGCCCCTCCAAAAAATAAAAACAACCCCCCAATATGAAAAAAGTACTCGGCATAGGCAACGCATTGGTCGACATCATGACCATTCTCGAAGAAGAAGAACTTCTACAACATTTCAACCTCCAAAAAGGCAGCATGCAGCTCGTCGACTCCGATTTCTCGGCACGCGTCATCGACCGCACTCAGCAACTCAAAAAAGAACTATCCTCGGGCGGCTCCGCAGCCAACACCATACATGGCCTCGCCAATCTGGGTATATCATCCTCCTTCATAGGCAAAACAGGTGTCGACACCTACGGCCGTTTCTTTGCCGACGACATGATCAAAACAGGCATTCAGCCTCTGCTCTTCACAGGCAGTGCCGGCACGGGCTGCGCCATAGCCCTCATC
>CAZNRQ010000215.1:1631-5779 GCA_964574845.1 uncultured Bacteroidales bacterium | reverse complement strand
GATTAAGGATTTCGTCAGGCTGTTTTTTAACTTCTGCCCAATCAAAGCCCAGAGAAAATTCGTTGTTAGGATCGGGGTTAAATGTAATTTTAGGCACAAGTCTTCCCATAAATTTTTTCGCTGTTCCCATCAGCTCTTCCCATTTTGAAGATGAAGCGCGCAAGACTTCATAAGCCAGCAACTGATAAAATTGCTCCTCTGTGCGAACATTATACAGATCGATAAAACAAAATCGTAATGTTTTGTCTTTTTTTGCTGCCAGTTGTGCCGCTTTGCTGACCAGCGAAGATTTTCCCCAGCGCCGAGGTGAAATAAGTATTGTGTTAATTTGAGATGTGAAGTTTGAAATCAATCTCCCTGTTTCATCTTTCCTGTCAGTGAAGTTCTTCTATGAAGCGATTTTGCCAAAAACAAAAGGTGTTTCCATTGGATAAATTTTATACAAAAATAGTAAACAATAATGTAACTTACAAACTTGTAAGTTACATTATTGTTATTTATGAAACTCAAATTTTAAAAACAGCCTTTCCCGATAATGCCCCCATACCGAATACATCGATGAAACGACCGTGGAAGCTGGTTTATGTAGAAGAAATTATTGATAAACGGACAGCACTCATACGCGAGAAAGCACTGAAGCGTTGTAATACGGAATATTTGCGATGGCTTATTTCTTCTGAGAAAAACATTTTTTCTGATAAAAAAATATTAAAGCATATTGTTCAAACACAAAATTTATACAGAATCCGGCTGTTAATTTGTCATTTATATTAATAAACGAAACAATAGTCGATGACACAAAATGAACCTTGTTACTGATTAATAAAAATAACGATTCGTAAAAACCTAAAAAAATGAAAAGCAAGTCTGTTTATTTTGCGCTGCTATTGTTCGTTATAAGCAATAGCTTAATGTCACAAACCTTCGATTTCCGTAATACCAAATGGGGTATGGATACTACAATGGTTAAAAAAGCGGAAGCGTCAAAACTAGTGATTGTCAAAAAGAACCACTTTGTTTATAAGGGGAAACTGAACGATTGGGATGCGAAAATTATTTATGATTTTAATTCTGCGGGACTCCTTTACCACGCATCCTACGATCTTACACTCGACAGTAAAATACCTTCTGCTTATGTTGATACCTATTTGATGTTGCAGGAATTACTGACCCGGAAATATAAAGAACCATACAGCAGCATCTCCACTTCCATTAATGGAAAGACATTGAAACAGGATGAATGGGCATTTAACCTGATTTCCGACAACCTGAGTCTTGAAACAAAATGGAAAAGTAACAATACAGATATTGTACTCACACTATACAGTATCAACGATGAATTATTTATTGAAATAAGTTACACATCAATTGATCAGAATAATAAGGAAAAAGAGGCTATAAAGTCCGAGATACTGAAAGCTCTGTAAAGCGGTCTTCTATTCGTCAATACTGTATTTCTGATGGTGCTGTACCTGCAGGTATACATAGTATACGATGAGCGGAATAGTTAAATATACTACAAGTTCCAGAAGGTCGTAATACAGCAGTTCTCCAACAGAGAATGGCCAGAATTTCTTTACTGTTCTGTTAGATGTGCCAAAAACATCCAAAACAGCCATAATCATTATAGCGATATTCAGGATACTCCAGATAATATAAGGAATCCAGAATTTTCTTGACTGCCCTGCGCGGTATACAATATATATTAGTAGCGGCATTCCCAAATAAACGATTAATTCATAAAGGTCATAATAACGTGGAGAACCAACAGTAAATGGCCAGAATTCAGTCAATGTCCGGTCAGATGCTCCGAAAACACCGGAAGATGCCATAATCATTAAAAGAACATTCAAAATGCCCCAGATGAAGTAAAATTTAATAAACCCTCTATGCACTTTTTTCATACAACATTGTTTTAAACTAAAAAACGCACAAATTTATAATTATTGTAAACGTAAAAAGGAGAAGCAAGGAATTTTGTCAGTTAATTTATCTACAGAATCTATTCAGAATCTTGAACCAATTTTGTACTGTCTAAAAAAAACAATTATGAAAAGGGTAAATTCAATTCTCAGTTCCGCACTGATGATAATTTTTTCAATAATTTCCACTTTTTCGTTCGGTCAAAGCCCAAAAACATGGGAATGGGCAAATAGTATTGTGGGTACAAATAAAAATTTTCCTTACGCGATGGAAACTGATAAGGATGGCAACAGCTACATTGCAGGCGGCTTTAATGATACCCTGAAGGTGGAAAATAAAGTCATGATTAGTCACGGACCTTACGATATCTATCTAATTAAATACAACACCCTTGGACACATTGTTTGGGCAAAACAGTTCGGAGGTAAAGACTCTGAAGAGCCTTATGGGATTGCACTGGATAAGGCAGGAAATATTTATATGGCGGGTTATTTTTCAGGGACTACAAATTTTTCCGGTGTCGTGCTAACAAGCAGTGGAGACAGAGATTTCTTTGTCGCGAAGTTTGATAAAAATGGAATTCCTGTATGGGTAAAACAAGGTGGAGGAACTTTGGAAGATTTTGCCACTTCTGTTGCCGTTGATAATGGAGGAAATGTTTTTATTACCGGTATCTTTAAGGGAAGTATGACACTTGGAAATTCCCACTATATTTCAAAAGGAGACCGAGACATATTCTTGATTAAATATAATAGCAACGGAGACATTCTTTGGTCGGCCACAGGAGGCGGAACCATGGCTGATGAGGCAAATGCAATAGCTACCGATACCAAAGGCAATTGCTACATCACCGGAGATTTTGAAGGAACAGCCGAATTCGGAAAAAAAACAATAGCCGGCCTGGGCGGGAAAGATATCTTCGTTGCGAAATTCAGTGCTGACGGACGTATTGAATGGTTGAAACGAGGTGGAAGTGCAACAGGTGATGATCACGCTGCTGCAATTGCGGTGGATACTTCAGACAATGTTTACGTTACAGGATATTTTTCGGGGCTCGCTGATTTCGGAAAAACAACTTTGAAAAATATGGGCGCTGACGACATTTTTCTTGTTAAGTATGACCGGGACGGAGAGGAAATCTGGGCAAAGCAAACCGGCGGAAAAGGTGGTGAACAAGCCAGAGCAATGAAACTGGATAAACTGGGTAATATCTATGTTTCCGGAGAGTTCAATGTGGATTTTATGCTTGGTGAAAATAAAATCAAAAGCATAGGCGATTGGGATATCCTTATTATAAAGTATAATAATTCGGGCGAAATATCAGGGGGAACTCAAATCGGCGGAAGCGGTTATGACCGTAACTTTGGTATTGGACTTGATGCTTTATCTGATATTTATATTTCAGGTTATTTTAGTAAAGCTATTTCTATTGGCTCTACCAGTCTAAAGTCAATCGATGCCGACGATGGCTTCATTGCCAAGCTTAAAAACTTTTAAACAGCCTCTGATTTTGTGGGCTCATCTTCTTCCTTCATCCTTTCATTCAGGTCACGCACAGAGGTCATGCTCTCCATCAACCCGGGCAGGTAATCAGTTGATGTGATGAAAGTCCAAAGGTAGGATACTATAGAATAGATTTTGCCGGTAGAGAACTTGTCAACGTCAACACAAATAAACAGTACTACAATAAAGACCACCATCAGCAAAAGTTTGATCATGCCATAATCAAAAGAACCCCACTTAGCAATATCGCGCTGAGGTCGCACCATATTCCTGTAATACTGGTCTATCTGTGAAATATCGCGGCGCTCAAGCGCTTTGTAGATTTCTTCACGATTATCATGCACATCTTTTTGCAGGCGCGTAACATGCTTACGGTAGATTGCATTAATTATAAACATCGGCAACAGAACGAAAAGGCACACAAGACCTATACGGTAGTCGTAGATGAAAAGGGCGCAGATTGCCCCAACGGTGGCCGTTAACTGCCATGATATATCAGGTAAACGCACTTCCAGAAAATCAACATATTCTTTGGCAAGTTCTGCCCGGCTTACCATGCGGGCTGCAGAATGTTTCTTTTTCTTTGAAACATAAATAAGTTGTGTTGCAAGCTCTGCATATATCCGTGGGAAAATGCGCCCGTTGAACAACCGGCTCAGTGTTCCGCCCATTATATTAATAATAAAAACAGCAATCCACAGTATCAGCGGCCACATATAATC
>CAZNRQ010000215.1:832-1621 GCA_964574845.1 uncultured Bacteroidales bacterium | reverse complement strand
CATATAATCGGCCAATTCATGCAGATAGAATTTATCAATAAGCGCATCGAGCAGTTTGCCGAAGAAGGTCGGTTCTATAATCCAGGATATGTTTTCAACAAGTACAAAAAAGAGTACAAGTGAAACGGAGCCTTTGTTTTTTCTTATGAGTCCTAGCAGCATAGTGTTTCGGGATACAATTTTGAGGGTGCAAATATACTATCGGGGTGCGAAAAAAGAAAGATATAACCGTATGAAGGTTGCTCACGATTATAACGATGAGAAATAAATATATTACTGCTTACTGTCATGTCAGAAGTTTTTGTTTATTCTTACAATAATTTGTATTTTTGATGTTGAATTGTAAAAAAAACAAACATCATGAAAATAGTAAAATTTACATTATTCACCGCGCTGTTCATGTTTTCGGCCAATATTATCATGGCACAGGTCTATAATTCGGTAAACCTGACTATTGAGAATGGATGCTTCCTGCATATCGACGGTGCCCTCAACAATGCATCCGGTGATATCAACAATTCCGGAACTATTATTCTTACCGGCAATTATATTAACAACGGCAGCTTTACTTCAGGTAACAGCAGTTTTGTTAAAATGGAAGGTGCTGCGCAAAATATCAGCGGTTCAAATGCCACAACGTACAATAATCTGGTTGTTGACGGTTCGGGCGACAAGAGCCTGTTTGTTGATGCCCGAATTAAAGGCACACTCGATTTTGCAAATAATAAAATCATTGCAGGAAACAATAATGTTGTGTTAATGCCTGCTGCGACTATTACCAATGCCAGC
>CAZNRQ010000215.1:0-822 GCA_964574845.1 uncultured Bacteroidales bacterium | reverse complement strand
AAATTCGTTGTAACGAACGGAACCGGCGCTCTCATAAAAAACAGCATGCCTGCGTCAACCAACTTCTTTTTTCCCATTGGCAGCGCGGTTAACAGTTATAAACCGGTGCAGTTAAATAATAGTGGGGTAGTTGATACCTTTTCGGTAAGAGTTACACCCGGCCTGGTTCCTCCTACAAGTGCTGATAACAGTTGCGTTCAGTACACCTGGGTGATTACCGAGACCAATCCCGGCGGAAGCAACGCCACACTAAAAGTGGGTTGGAACACGGTAGACGAAGGCATTTCGTATATCCGTGCTCAGGGATTATTCTGGCATAATGTAGGCGGTGTTTGGTTAACTGCTCCCGGAAATCCCGGTGCAGTTTCAAATTCGCCGACTACCGACTGGCGTCAGCAAACTTCAATCACCGATTTCTCGTCCAACGCCAATAAATTTATTTTGAGCAGCGGTACACTGGTTGATGTTGAAGAAAATGAACTTACGGCTGGCAATACAATTTCCGTTTATCCCAATCCAACAGGATCAAGCACTACCATTGCATCTTCTTTCCCCTTAGAGCAAGTAATGATTATGGATTATAGCGGAAAAGTGGTGGGCAATTATAACAATATTGAAAGCAATAAATTTGTCTTCTCTGCCGATAATTTTGCTGACGGTATGTACATTATTTCCGCCAGCGGAAGTAATGGTGAGCGCAAGGTTTGCAAACTCATGATTTCAAGATAAACGGTCTTTATCGTTGTCTTTCATAACGAGTGAGCCGAATATATTAATCTCATCAAATTATTATCTTATGCGTAAAACAGCATTGGTTATTGC
>CAZNRQ010000214.1:0-5798 GCA_964574845.1 uncultured Bacteroidales bacterium | reverse complement strand
TGTAGAGATCTGCATATTCTGTTACTGCGATAATTTCTTTACCGAAGTTTTCGAGATTGGGAACGTGGCCAGTTTCGCTTACTTTTTTGGTTGATTTTACGGTGTCGGACATGGGATTTAAGATTTTTGATTTCAGATTTTTGATTTCAGGCAAGAACACGGGGAAAACATTTCCCCGCGAGCCAAGGGTAAAAACCGAACTTGGTATTCATTCACAAATTGAGTACTCTCGAAATCATTGCCTGAAACATTTATAATCGTTTTCGAAGGCCAAATCAGACCGGTAATTAAGTTAAATAATAATCCAATAACAATAATGGCAAAATATATGGCAAGAATAGTAAAATATTTTTTCATGTTTTCTTATTTGTTATTTTTATTTCTTTCTTTTAATTAATCTTAATATTTCTCCAATCCACAAAACAAATGAAGTTGAACCAATTATAATAAACCAATCCCGTATGGTCAGGGGAACTGTTCTAAAAACATCACTACCAAATTCAACAATTAAAAATTGGCCTCCAAAAATCACAAATGCTACAATTAAAAACCCAACACTTTTACTCAAGTTACTAAAAGCAGATTTCCCAGATAAAAACGCTTTCGCATTAAACATATTCCAAAATTGAAGCATGACAAAAACGGTAAAGAAACGGGACAAGTCATACCTGCTTATAGATCCATTGTTAGTAAATATAAAAAGAAGACCCAGAAGAATTACAACAAAAATTAATCCGACAGATAAAATGTTAAATCTCATTGCTTTTGTAATAATAAAATCTTCATTCTTTCTAGGTTTATTTTCCATAACTCGTAAATCAGGAGGTAATGATGCTAATGCACCAGCGGCAAACGTATCCATAATTAAATTCACCCAAAGCATTTGGGTTACAGTTAACGGAAGCTCCTGTCCAAATATAGAACCGAGAAGTACTATTATTAAAGCAGCAACATTTACAGTAAGTTGAAAAAGAATAAACCTTTGTATATTCTGGTATAATGACCGCCCCCACATTACTGCAGTAGCAATGCTATTAAATGAGTCATCAATCAATGTAATATCACTTGCTTCTTTTGCCACAGAAGTGCCTGAACCCATTGATAATCCAACATGAGCATAGTTTAAAGCTGGAGCATCATTTGTACCATCTCCAGTAACAGCAACAATTTCACCATTTCTTTGTAATAATTGTACTAATCGTTGTTTATCAGTTGGTCTAGCACGACACATAATCTTCAAATGTTTAACCTTTTTCATGGCATCTTCATCAGAAAGTTCCTCAAATTCCCAACCGGTAATAATATTATGAAGTTGGTCGCTCTCATTCCAAATTCCAATTTGACGACCGATTTCTTTTGCAGTACCAGAAGTATCACCAGTGACAATTTTTACATCTATTCCAGCATTTAAACATTTTACAACTGCAGCAGGAACATCCAAACGAACTGGATCTGAAATGGCTGCAATACCCAAATAAGTTAAATTCGCATTGATTAATTTACCATTTTCAAACCTATCTTTATCATCTTCAATTATTTCATATGCAAAACCTAATGTTCGCATGGCTTGGTTTTGATATTGAATTAGCAATTTTTCAATGATTGGACTAGAATCTAGAACGCTTTTTTTTCCATCATTAAAAAGTACGTTATTACAGTCGCATAGAACAATCTCTGGCGCACCCTTTACATATAATATTTTTTTATTTAGTAAAGCAGAATGAACAAGAGTTGCCATGTATTTTCTTTCTGTTGAAAAAGTGAGCTGTTCAATTACTACCGCATCTTCTCTTATACTAAGGTAATTAAAATTTTGATTATGTAACCATAATAATAATGCAGCTTCAGTTGGGTTACCTAATGTTTTTATTTTTTCAGGTTCAGAAAAGTCTAAGTAGGCAGTAGAATTAACCGAAATGCTTTCCTTAATTATATTGCTAATCTCATCGTTTGATAAATCATTTTCATCCAAACTAAAGAAGTTTGTTTTATGAACCTGCATCTGATTTTGGGTTAATGTACCAGTCTTATCTGTGCAAATTACTGTTGTAGCCCCCATTGTTTCACAAGCATGCATTTTTCTCACCAAATTATTACCCTGAAGCATTCTGCGCATACTTAATGCAAGACTTAAAGTAACACTCATCGGTAACCCTTCTGGAACAGCTACAACTATTAAAGTAACAGCTACCATAAAATATTGTAAAATTCTACCGGCCACATCAATGTTCACCCAGGAACCAGCTTTCAATGGGTTTATACCAAAAGCATAGCCCAAAGCAGCTAATATTGTGAATGATAATAAACCAAATCCAATCCACTTAAGCCAGCTTCCTTCATCAACGCTTTTAGGTATTTCTTTTTCTTTCCCTAATAATTCAAAAGCATCATAAATTATAGGTAACCAAACCTTTGTCAATGCAACCATTGCGGATAAAACAACAATACCAATTGAGCCCAACTGGCCAAGAGAATAAGATACCTCGCCTAAAAAAAGATCTTTTATAAACAGTGCTAGAAATGTTAAAACAGCAAGTAAAAAACCAACGACACCAATAAACTTCGCCAGTTTATCTAGTTGTTTATTCAATGGAGTTTCTTCGCCAGTCATTTCAGTCGAAATTTCGGCGACTTTACCATATTCTGTGGCATCCCCTACTTTTTTAATTTCAATAATGCCATGCCCATCCATAACCTTTGTACCCCTCATTGCCATATTAGAGGGGTATGTTGCATCTTTTTGGAAATTTGCAATATTAGTAGTTTTGTCAATTATAGGCTCACCTGTTAAACATGATTCATCTATTTGAAGAGATATAGCTTCCAGTAATTCTCCGTCAGCAGGTACTTCTTCACCAGTTCCAAGAATCACAATATCGCCAACAACAATATCCTTTTTGGCAATTTCGCAAACATTACTATCTCTGATAACCTTATAAAGATTATCATCATTGACTTTATTTAAAACATCGAATTTTTTATTTGCATCTATTTCAAACCAAAAGGCAACTACTGTTGCCAGTAGAATTGCGCAGAAAATACCTATTGTTTCAGCAAATTCCATATGAACAAAGGAAATACCCAGGGAAAGAAATGCAGCAATCAAAAGAATTCGAATAATTGGGTCTTCAAACTTTTCTAAAAAAAGTTTCCACAATGGATCTCGCTTAGGTGGGGTTAATATATTTGTACCGAATTTATTTCTATTAACTTCAACCTGAGTCGAAGTCAACCCTTGATTAAATTTATCAGTCCTCATCATTTTATGTTTTTAAGAATGGCAGTTATTTTTTTATTTAAAGAATTTCTAATATAATGTTTATTATAAATCTTTGAGCTGGATTAGGAATAACAGCCAGAAATAAAACTATACCAATTCCTGTTATTACAAGAAAATCAGAAGATATAAAAAATTTAAAACGATATTTTTGCTTGATCAATACTTGTTCATCACTATTATGCAAAGACGAGTTAATTTTATTTCTCAAATACACTTTACGTGCATTTAACATAAAGAATAAATAAACAGAAATTAACAAAAGGACAAAAAGCCATTGCCAATATCTACTAAACCAAGACCTATCAATAGACAAGTTCAATGTTGCGACATATTCATCTTTTAATTTGCTATATTCAATATATTCTTTATCTTCTCGAGAAATTTCTTTTACATTAATGGCGTAAAATCCACTATTCTGCTGTGGATGCCAAAAATATCGTTCCGTTGATATAAATTTAATGTCATCATATTTAATGGCTTGATTTTCTATAATTTTTGTGCATTTAACATCAAAAACCTTCCACTTTTTATCAGTGCAACTTGTTAAGAAAATTAAACAAAAAATGAATAAAACAGATTTAACTAAAATCCTGTGCAATTTTTTCATATATTAACTATTAAAATGCCATATTGAATTAATAAGATACGAATTATACAATACGATAGTATTGTATACTATTTAAAAAAAGAGTAAAGTTTTTGTAAATGCCACAAGAAACTTTACTCCTATTCAATTGATGAAAATCAAGGTTTAATTAGTTAGTTCTATTTCAACTCTGCGATTTTTCTGTTTACCTTCTTCAGTTTCATTTGAAGCAATCGGATCTGCTATACCTTTACCATTTGCAATAATTCGATCACTTTCGATTCCTTTTTCTACTAAGTAATTTTTAAATGATTCTGCTCTTTTCTTTGACAAAATCTCATTAAATGAGATATCGCCTTCACTACTAGCATATCCGTATACTTGAATTTTGGAATTTTTGTTTTTAGAAAGAAAGTTGATAATATCATTTACTAATTTGTCGTCAACATTACTTGGAGTTGCAGACCCTGATTCAAAGCCAAAAGGAATTTTATTATTTAATTCTCCAGCAATAAGATTAGGATCAACACTTTTTGATTCTCCTAACGCTGGAGATGATTTTTCGCTAGAACTATCACTATTAATTGTATCCTTAGTACCTGTATGAGATTGTGAATTGGTGCCTAACATAGAATCAGTAATTGTTGGTATATTACCTTTATCAGTATTATTTTTGTTAAGGATAAATATCACAGCAATAACCGTAATTACAATTAAGGCTATAGTAATAATATAAATCCAGACTTTACTCTTCTTTTTCTCACTATTAACAATTGTAGTCTTAGTATTATCAGTTACGATGCCTTCCTCTTTGGATAGATCAAACTTTGTTTTTGTACCTGATTTTTCCAAATCAAAACTTCTTTTAGATTTTTTTTTGGGATCTGTCATAATTACCTCCGTTGGCTAAGTGAACATGTCTACAAAAGTCTGAAGTCCTCCATCGTAGCCTTTTCCAATTGCTTCAAATTCCCATTCTCCATCAATATTACAATTTAACTTACCAACTACAACACCAGTTTCGGAAGCGAAATTCTCAGATAATTTGTATTGTAGAATATCACTTCCATTGTCTGCATCAATAATTTTAATATACGGATCAATAACTTCTTTAAATGTAATACCTGTTTCTTCCTCACGATTATAAATAGTCACTAAAAACACTATTTCTGTAATTTTCCCATCAACGCTATCTAAATCAACATCGATAGTTTCATTACTAGCATCTGACTCATCAGCATCATCTCCGGTTTCATCGATTGATCCAAGAACTGCACCATCAAATGACATTGGACGTGTTTCCTCTCTCCATTTCTTTTTATTTCCATATTCATTCCTATCAAAAGGTTTACTTCGATTTTCACTTTTAAAATATACAAAATCTTCATCTCTTAAAATTACACCATCTTCGCCAAGTAAAAAGGTTGAAGCATCTAAATCTACTCCTCCTTTCCACCCAAGTTCTACCTGTATTTTACTAAGACCGCTACTTTTATCTAGTTTAAAGCGATCACCTTTGTTTAAATCAAATTTTCCCATAATACTAATTTTTAAAATGTTTATAAATTATTTAATTTTTAGAAGAATTTCTTTAATTTTTTTAATTCGTTCATCAATAATCTCATGGCTCAAATATATTCCTTCAATATTAATTATTTCCTTTAGCCTAATATTTGCTTTTTCTTTGTCTTTTTTATTTGAAATAGCAGTTGCTTCGTTAAGTAATGCCTTTATTTGTTGCTCATGAACATGTAACTGAGAACAAAGCTTAAGCCTGTTATTAATATAGTTTTGCTCGAACTGAGTTGATTGACAAGTCTTAAAAATATTTTTTGCATTTAAAATATTCCCCAATTTCAACTGAATTTCAGCATCCTTATTTATAAGAGATTTTGTCGAAATGCTAGAGACTTTTTCGTCTGATAATTGAAT
>CAZNRQ010000213.1:0-5801 GCA_964574845.1 uncultured Bacteroidales bacterium | reverse complement strand
TTGACGCTACTTTAAGGGAATTATCCAATACCAATCCATCACTGGTATTAATATGAAACCTTCCCGAATCCTGATTGTTTATAAATTTCGTCAGATAATAATCAGAATACTCTAAAATATTGTTGTTGTAGATAGTGCCAAGACCTAAATCTATCTTCAAAAACTGAAAGACTTTGTTTTTTTTCGATTGTGCAGAAACACAACTAAAAATCAGGAAAAAGAAAAGAAAAGGAATCAACCGTACAAAGGACAACCCTTTATTGCTATAATTAAACTTGAACATCAGAGAAGATACCTTCCTTATTCTTTTACTTTTATTTCTGTGAAACTTTCAGCTTACACAGTTTCATAGTTTGATTGAAACCATCGCTGTTTAGCTTAACGAAATACATTCCTTCGCTTACCTGATTTCCTTTATCATCCTGACCATTCCATTTTACAGTATAATTTCCGCCTGACTGTTTTCCGTCCTTCAGGACTTTTATCAATCGGCCACTAATATCATATATTCTTAGGGAAATATTACTTTGATCGGGTATTGAATAATGAATCGTTATGCTTTGATCAAATGGATTTGGGAAAACATTTTTCAGTCCATATACATTTACATCGCCGGGCACCTCAGGTACTGATATGTGATATTTCAAGGTGGGCAGTTCTGTGGTAAACTTAATAGCAAAGCTATTTTTTAAATGCGAGGCTGTATTGGCATAACTATTATTATTAAGATATTGAAGTGCACCATCTTCAGTGTTATTCTCAATGCCAACTGTGCAAGAATTTGAAACTGAAACTTTCTTATACTGACAAATAATCTCACCGTCGCCTGTTGGAGGATTGGTATAAAAAGCAGGGTTATTGAGTATTATCTGAAAGACCTCATATTTTGGTGAAGCACCATCGTTCCAATGCGCCAAGCTGTCCCACTCGATTATGAAACGATGGTTGGTTATGTCATTGAAATAAAAAATTTGATTAATTTGAAAACTGGTACCATTATCTACCAAATCATCCCAGAAAACAGCCGTCATTGATTGAATGCCATCAGCATCAGGTAATGCGGCATTTGAATAGGCAGTTTGTGTTCCTGAACCAAAAGCTATCCACCCATCTGTACTTATCCTAACCTGATTAAAGGAACTTCCATAATATTTAAAACTAAAAGGAATATTAACAGTGGTTGTCTGCTCAGAATTTGTAATGGGAATTTCAGTACCAACTTGATTTATTTCAACCCAGTTATATACGGGAGATTGTTCATATAAAGTATCGACACTGGAATAAGCATAATACCCATAAGTATCGGGGCCGGTAGGATCTAATGAATCAGCTTCCGCAACTGGCAAACTGAATGTTACAGTTATATTATATGGATAATTACCCCCTTGTGTAGATAGCTTTAATGAAAATTCAGCCTCATAGTCAATAGGACACATTGAAGATATAGTTACCACATAATAATCGCTGTTATCGGTTTCAGTTGAGTCAATTTTGATCAACCCGTATGTTCCAACCGAATCAATAATGGTAATATACGGATCACTGCTTTTCAATATTCCCTGAACGTTTGGAGCATTATCAACGCCTGTGTTTTTAATCGAGATGTAGAGCTTTGATGTTTCACCTGGGTCTAATGATGTGTTTGGATAAATGGAGGCAGCGTCATCCACTGTTGTGCTTATATACTCCAGTTCACATCCCTTTACCTCTTGGTAATATAGGTAGTCCCACGAATTGGTACCGCTGGTAACATGTAACTTAATTTTAACTAACGACCCAATTTCACTGTTTTGATTAATATGAATCTGATAAGGGGAGCCAACTACTGAATTCCCCGAAGCAATATTTCCATAACTGATGGCTGTGGTGGTAATCACCTGCATATTTGAGTTAAGAGAAGTAATCGTTGCCGTTGTATTATTCGCAGTTTGTAATCCCCAGTTCTTAAGCGTAAACGCAATAGTTAAGTTTTCATTCGGATTCATAATACTATCCAAACTACCACCTGACCCCACTATATGCGGCAAACCTAAAGGCCCAACGTGAATCGCAGACTGAGTAACTGCCATTTTTCCCTGGTATGGTATCACATCTCCACCACACACAGTTACTGTCAATGAATCTAAAGTCACTGGAGTAATTCCAATAATTACATTACCCGTAGAATCAGTAAATCCCGATGCGAAAACATTGGTACCGGTAATAGTTACATGAGCATGGTTTACAGGCAATCCTGTTCCATTGTACGTAACAGAAATTTGTGGTTGGCTGTATCCCATGGGGACTGATACCGGATGATTGACATGTACTGCCAGGGGAACTTCCTTCCAGATATGAACACTGGGGTCGCCCAAAACAGTAAAGATACGATACTGATATTCCATCCATGTGTCATTTCCATAGCAATTATACATATACAATTTACCCCTTAGTAAAGCTTGCCCTGGTGTTTCCAGACCTTCACGAAACATTCCGACATAAATTCCTTTGTCAATCTTATTGTTGTACTGGGTATGTGTATTTGATGTCGGACCAACAAAGGCTACAGCACCCCTGGGGCTTGTTGCAGTGCCTAATTTGATCCACTCTTCTCCAAAACAATTGCCTCCTGAGGCATCGAACATGGCAACCCCGCAGCCAATACTCGTGACAAAGGTTAATTTTGTTCCATTGTTTAGATTTGATAAGTCCGAAACCGTCATGGGAGTGCATGTAGCCCACCACCCGGTGTTCCAACCTTCACCACGATAATTTAAAAAACTACGACCATCGTTAATTACCTGAATTACATCGCTCACACTCATGGTGCACGGTTGATTGCTCATTAATGTATCAACCGAAGTGAATCCACCATCATTTATCATGACATTGGCAGCAAAACGTTTGGTTTCAATTTGGCTCAGGTATTCATTATTGGAACAACACACTCCTTTTTTAAACCATGCGGTATTTGCAGTATAAGGGGTTTTTTCATAATTCATGGCTTTTGTAGTACAAACATTGAGAGTATTGGTACTTTGAACAGGAAGCCTTCCAATCATCATTTCCGGAAAATAATCATTTCCATCAATCTCAACAAAATAGTCCTCACTGGCAAAAGAATAATCATATGAAACTGTCTTTTTCGGGCAGATCCCATCATCGCCTATCAATAAAACATAGGTTGGCGGGAATTCCCAATTATGATAAGCATCAGTGATATGGTTTTTTATTATCGTTGCATCGCTTGCATTAGCACCAATATCGCTAAACTTTGTAATATGAACATCAATGCCGCTTTGTCTTTTCCAATCAGCATACGGTTGAAAAGTACTTACATAAGAATCAGGCATAATGGCTAGCAAAACGTCCCTTCCATTTTCATCCCCATAATAAAGATTGGATAACGCACTTTTGTAGTTTAAAATAAAACTTTCGTAAATCTTTGCAAAAGAAGGGGCAATCGATTTGGTCTGTTTTGTTTTCAGATTGACACTTTTTTCGGTATTGTAACGTATTCTTACTGTGATCGAGGAAGTAACCTGTAGTTCTTTTTTTGAAGGAACATACCGGATCGGATATACAGATAGTCTTACAATTCGGAAGTCGCGGAAGATTGCAGGTGTTCCAACCGATGCCATACTATTTGGAAATACATCCGAGGATGAATATATGCTTTCATTCTCCACGTATGGTGTTTCAGGCTTACCCTCGAACCAGCTTGCCCGACAGGGTGGCAAATTAATATTTTCGAAAGTTTGTAAACTGCCGGTTTCAATAACTTCAACCGAAACGCCGGCTTTATCCGGAATTGCCAAAACACTTGATACGTAAGGCAAATCGGGAGCACCAACTAGCGAAGAAGAAGCGTCAGATAGCAGATTAATAGACTGATAAAGTTTGTTTCCTGAATAAAATTCACTTACATCAAAGCCGGAAATGTCAATCTTAATGACGGTACTATTGACATCATCACTTATAATTTTTACAACAGGGGCTATTTTATTTGTTTTCCCGCTGTTAAGTGGATGCCACTGGGCCATCATACTGATAGGAGTAAGGCCTAATAAAAGCAATAGAGTAAAAAGTTTTTTCATAAGTAAATCGATTTTAATGCGCGATGAATAAAGTGAATATTATATTTGGTTTTATCAATAAATTAAACGGTTGACGTGCACTATATTAGTATAACAGAACAAAGATATTTTTTTTTCACTACCGTGCGCCAAAAAAGCAATAATATTTTTTACTGTTTTGACAAACGAGCTTGTTGTTTGCAATAAGTTTGGTCACACCATAAAATTTGTCCAAACAATACCTATATATAAAGGTAGTATCGCATTTTACTAAGGCCTATTAGAGTGCTATCTTGCAATCTAGGTAAAAATACCCCCTTAGTCGGAGTTGTCCTTCTCTATAATACTCCTCATACCATCCATGTAAAGTGTTGTTTTTATAATTTTTTCTGGAGATCAATACGCTGTCTTTCTTCGAATAAGTAGATCAAATTCCTTGCTTCCCAAAAGAATTTGAAGCACCAACATTATAGCAGGATACACACTTATTGTCTCCGTAATTGCTTTGAGAAAAGGTCGTACTTTATAGAACAATTATGCAATATAATAAGCAGAATAAATTCTTCTAGTTTTATACCAGAGAATACTTAACGCATCATTTCAATGCGGATTTCAGAAATTTCCATATACTCATAACCTGCTGTTTATAAGTAACTTCTGCCTAATAAGTATTGGAGTTGGATTGCAATATAAAGACAATGAACTCCAACACGTTGACAACGACCTTCAACACATTGAAATCGAACTTCAACACATTGAAGACGACTTCCAATATATTGGCAACGACTTTCGATATATTGGCAACGACCTTCAATATATTGGCATTGGACTAACTTATGTTGACATTCGACTTCAATACATTGAAGTCTAACTTCAATGTATTGACAATCGTCTTCAATATAAGATCATCTGCCTATCTTTCATTGAAGGCTGACTCCAATACTTTTCAGCCAATTTGCATTATTTCAGTACATTATCAAAATGAATAATTAACTAATAAAAATAAGGATTGATCGAAGTTCAGCAGTTTTTTTTCGGATAAAAATATTATTACTCTTGTGTTTTATTGCGACAGCCAACTAAGCTTAAGTCGATAAGCAGTCATTACCCGTAAGCCCGGAATTTTATGCGGCCAGGTGGTGCATATTTCAAAGTGGCTGAATCATGATTTACTCTGTCTAAACCATGGTTTAGCCACTCTAAACCCGGGTTTAGAGTGCCTGAAAACTGCTTCAGAAATCCCAGTTGGGGGTTTTGAAATTTGGATCTTGGAATTTGAGGCTTGGGACTTTCCTCCCCTATCCTCCGTACGAAGGCGCTTCATGCTTTTCCACACAAACCTTGGCGCGCATAAACTGACGGTTCATGCGGGCGATGTTGGTGACTTTGATCTCTTTGGGACATTCGGCTTCGCAGGCGTAGGTGTTGCTGCAATTGCCAAAGCCAAGGCGGTCCATTTCGGCTACCATGTTTTGCACGCGTTCGGCAGCTTCTATTTTGCCCTGAGGCAAGAGGGCCAACTGCGACACCTTGGCGCCGAGGAACAACATGGCCGATGCATTGGCACATGATGCCACGCAGGCTCCGCAACCTATGCAGGCAGCGGCATCCATGGCGAGGTCGGAGTTTTGCTTGGGTATGGGTATGGTGTTGCCATCGGGTACGCCACCGGTGTTGACGTTGACGTAGCCGCCGGCCTGAATGATGAGATCGAGGGCGCTGCGATCGACTATGAGGTCTTTGATC
>CAZNRQ010000212.1:0-5826 GCA_964574845.1 uncultured Bacteroidales bacterium | reverse complement strand
CTTCACAAACATGGACCAACGACCATATTTATTTGATTCAGGGTTTTGTTTATGTTGTGAATGGTGTAACACTGACCGTCCAACCCGGAACCATCATTTTAGGCGACCATACATTCACAGGTTCGTCACTCATTGTCGAAAGAGGCGCTAAATTAGTAGCCGTTGGCACTCCTGCCCAACCCATCATATTTACCTCCGATATGCCGGCCGGTTCCCGCACCCGGGGCGACTGGGGAGGCATAATTCTTTGCGGAAAAGCTCCCGTAAATCAGGCTGGAGGCCAGGCACAGATCGAGGGTGGCCCACGCAGTTATTACGGTGGTACTGATGCCAGCGACAATTCAGGGAACCTGCAATATGTCCGCATCGAATTCGCAGGCTATCCGTTTCAACCCAATAAAGAGATCAACGGTTTGACATTTGGCGGTGTGGGTAATGGCACAACCATCGACCATATCCAGGTGAGCTATGCCAACGACGACTCTTACGAATGGTTCGGCGGCACGGTTAATGTGAAACATATTATCGCTTTCAGAGGCCTGGACGATGAGTTTGATACCGATAATGGTTTTTCAGGGAAATTGCAATACCTGGTTGCCTTAAGAGATTCTGCAGTTGCCGATATTTCAGGTTCCAATGGTTTTGAATCTGATAACGATGCTACCGGAAGCACAAATACTCCATACACCTCAGCTTTGTTTGCCAATGTGGGTATCTACGGCCCTAAAGTCAACATGACAAATCCCGTGAACCCCAATTTTAAAAGAGCCATGCACATACGCCGTAATTCAAGACTTTCCTGTTACAATTCCGTATTTGCCGGATGGCCCACAGGTTTGTATATCGATGGCGACCTCACCGATGCCAATGCAAACAACAACGATCTGCAGATCGAGAACTGCATCATGACAGGTATGGGGAAATTTTTCGATGTTCCCACCGGATTATGGACCGTAGCAGATGCAAGATCATACTATTTCAGCGCTGCCAGACATAATGACACCCTGGCTACCAACAATCTTTTGCAGATCACCGATCCTTTCAATTACAACGCTCCTAATTTTCTTCCTTTAACAGGTTCGCCGGTGCTGGGCAAAGCTTTATGGACCAACCCCAGACTGGCCAGCGACCCATTCTTTGATAAAGTGACTTATGCAGGACCTATGGGCACTACCGACTGGACCTCACCTTGGGCAAACTGGGATCCTCAGCACGCTTTATATGCTTTGTCTGTGAACGAAAATGCACTGGCTGTCGACCGCGTGAATGTTTATCCCAACCCGGCATCAGGTAGTACCTCGGTTGATTTCAACCTTACCAACGATGAAAAAGTAAAAATAGAAGTAATAGATCTTTCAGGTCGTACTATTATGGAAATACAAAATGGATCCCTCAGCAGCGGACAACAGCACATCACTTTCGATGCAAGCTCACTACCTACTGGCGCATATTTTGTGAGAATATCTGTTGCTTCATCTGCAACCAGTAAAAAACTCTTCATCTGTCGTTAATCAAAAGAAGCTTAGTTAATAATTTTTCTTTCAACAAAAAGCAAAAAAGCAAGTCGCTAGACAAGTAGATTTCTGAAAAAACTAATGGTTAGTAGTTTAATTTGGAAAAAGCCCGGGTAACACCGGGCTTTACTTTTTTGTGCTTGTCCAGGAGTTCTAAACTTAATCCAATGATAACATTCGTTTAATTAAGAGGTAATCTGCAGGTGGTAACTTTGTACCAAAATGTAAATGTTATGAACGAGAACACTTCTTATAGCCATCTGATTGAACTGGAAAAGGTAATTTGTCAGCAGGAAAGTTATTTTGAAAATCTGATAGAACTGGGTATGATGTTCGAAAATTCGGGACAACACCAAAAGGCATTCGATATTTATAAAAAAGGCGTTGAAAAAGCCGAGAAGGCAAAATCTGCCTTGCTCGGAACCATGTTGGGATTGTTGGATTGAGTATAATTATTCTCCCGGGTTTTTCCGGTTATCTTTTTGGCTTCTAATATTGTCTTTTGTCTGGTGAAAATCGTAATCTTATGAAAAGTAATACCAATATGAACGGAACTATAGATGAGCATCAAATTCTGCTCAATATTCAGGAAAATTATTTTGCCGATCTGCTCGAACTGGGACGATTTTTTCAAAATTCGGGGCAACCTCAAAAAGCAGCCAATATTATCAAAAAAGGTATTGAAAATGCCGATAAAGCCCAAAACGATTATTGGAATATAATGATTGGTCTGTTGGATTGAATTTTGTCCACTCAATCAGCATTTTATCTTAAAAAGCAGATTTTAGTTTGAATGACCGTCATTCAAGTTTGAATGACTTTCATTCAAGTTTGAACGACTCTCATTCAAGTTTGAACGACTCTCATTCAAGTTTGAATGACTCTCATTCATCATTACAGGTCAATCATTCATGGGAGAATGACTCTCATTCATGAATGAATGACTCTCATTCATAGTTGAAGCGCAGTCATTCATCATTATATGACGGTCATTCAAGATTAGACGACTCTCGTTCACGATGAATGCGGCTCATTCAAGTTTGAACGACGTTCATTCATCTTTGAATGGCAATCATTCATGGAAGAATGGCAATCATTCATTCATGAACCGAAGAGCTTCGAAGTTGAAGGCAAATGAAAAACGGATTATTGACAGTTTTAATTCGCAATTTCACTTGAAATCAATTGCTGATGAAAAAGTTAAAATGCGCAAAGGTTTTCAAGCAATGGCTGCCCGGAGGATTACCTCACCTCATTGCCATTCTCGCCAATAGCTGAAGTTGTGACAAAACACAACTCCCCCTTGGCATTCTCTGACATTAGTATCATTCCTTGCGAAACTATACCTTTTATCTCTCGTGGAGCAAGGTTCAGAAGAATAACCACCTTTTGGCCAATAATTTTTTCGGGTTCGTAGAATTCAGCTATGCCAGAAACCACCGTGCGTTTATCTATGCCCGTATCTAGCAGCAGCTTTAAAAGTTTTTTGGTTTTAGGAACTCTTTCGGCTTCCAGAATGGTGGCAGTGCGAATGTCCATCTTCACGAAATCATCATAAGAAATATTCTCTTTGGCCGGATTAGCCGTGGTTTCATTAGCAATATTATCCGCTTTGGTTTGATGCAGGCGGGCTATTTGTGCAGCTATGACATCGTCTTCTATCTTGTCGAACAACAAACTGGGTTCGTTGATCTGATGTCCGGCCGGAAGCAATTCTGTTTTTCCGGCATCGCTCCATTTCTTGGGTCCGAGGTTCAACATTTCGGCAAGTTTTGCAGCTGTAAAAGGCAGGAAGGGTTCCATCAAGATGCTGAGATTGGCACAGATCTGCAACGCATTGTACATAATGGTTTTCACCCTCTCAGGATCGGTAGTCGCTAATTTCCATGGTTCGGTTTCGGCCAGATATTTGTTCCCCATACGAGCCAGGTTCATCATTTCTGCCAATCCTTCGCGGAAGCGGAAATTGTCTAGACTTTGAGCAATTGATCTGGAAAAAAGTTTAATGTCGCCTAATGTATCAGCATCATAACAGGTTCTGTCGGATATTGGCGGAACAATACCATTGTAATATTTCTGTGTCAAAACCATAGCACGATTTACAAAATTTCCCAGAATGGCAACCAGTTCGCTGTTATTTTTGGTTTGAAAATCTTTCCAGGTAAAGTCATTGTCTTTGGTTTCGGGCGCAGTAGCGCACAAAGTATATCGTAACACATCCTGTTTGCCGGGAAAATCAACCAAATATTCGTGAAGCCAAACCGCCCAGTTGCGCGAGGTGGATATCTTATCGCCTTCGAGATTCAGAAACTCGTTGGCCGGAACATTGTCTGGCAATATGTAGCTTCCTTCAGCATGCAGCATGGAAGGGAAGACTATGCAATGGAAAACGATGTTGTCTTTACCTATAAAGTGCAATAAACGGGTTTCTTCATCTTTCCAATAAAGTTTCCAATCCTTGCCTTGTTCTGCCGCCCATTCTTTGGTGGCCGAAATATAGCCTATAGGAGCATCAAACCAAACGTATAATACTTTACCCTCGGCCCCTTCCAAAGGCACTTTCACCCCCCAGTCCAAATCGCGGGTAACCGCTCTGGGTTGCAGCCCCTGGTCGAGCCACGATTTGCATTGTCCGTAAACATTAACTTTCCAGTCATCCTTGTGCCCGTCCAAAATCCATGATTTCAGCCAGGGTTCGTACTTATCCAGAGGCAGAAACCAATGTTTGGTGTCTTTCAACACGGGAGGATTTCCGCTCAAAACCGAACGCGGATTGATAAGGTCGGTAGCATTGAGCGAAGTGCCGCAATTTTCGCACTGATCGCCATAGGCCTTTTCATTATTGCAGTGAGGACAGGTTCCTGTGATATAACGATCGGCCAGAAAATGATGTGCTTCCTCGTCGTAATATTGTTGGGTGGTTTTTTCAATAAACTCGCCCTTTTCGTACAAGATGCTGAAAAACTCCGAAGCCGTTTCGTGATGGGTTTTGTTCGAAGTGCGGGAATAAACATCGAAACTGATGCCGAATTCTTCAAATGACTTTTTGATGATTTCATGATACTTATCTACGATCTGCTGAGGCGAAACTCCTTCCTGGCGAGCTTTGATTGTAATAGGAACCCCATGCTCATCGGAACCTCCTATAAAAAGAACATCTTCCTCCTTCGAGCGCAAATAGCGCGCATAAATATCAGCAGGAATGTAAACTCCGGCCAAATGCCCTATATGAACCGGCCCATTGGCATAAGGAAGAGCGGAGGTAACTGTGGTACGTTTATATTTTTTATCTGTTTGCTGCATGTACTAGGTGTTTTTATGTATTTTCGGGAAAAAATTGAATAAGATTACAAAATTAGCGATTTCAATCCGTTTTTGACATACATAATTTGCATCAAAAAATGAGCCCTGTTTATATTACGCCGCCCTATCTTTCAAAGAACGATACTGTTGGAATCGCTGCCCCGGCCCGCAAAATAGCCAAAGAGGAACTTCAACCTGCACTGGATCTCCTGCAATCATGGGGTCTGAAAGTAGTTCTGGCTTCGAATATTTTTGATGTGCACCATCAATACGCAGGTACTGATGCGCAGAGGTTAAAAGGCTTTCAGGAGTTGCTGGATAATGATACCGTCAAAGCCATCTTTTGCGCCCGTGGAGGTTATGGTTGTGTCAGATTTATTGATAAACTTGATTTTACATCGTTCATAAACCGGCCTAAATGGATCACCGGCTATAGCGACCTGACAGTATTTCATTCACATATACAAAACAATTTTGGCATAGAAACCTTGCATGCAACCATGGCTATCAATGTATCAACCAATACTTCTGAAGCTTTGGAAAACACAAGAAAAGCCCTGTTTGGAGAAATGATTTCCTATGAAATACCTACTAACGAATTCAACAGAATTGGCAGGGCACGTGGTGTTCTGACAGGTGGCAACTTGTCCATACTTTATTCCCTGAGTGGTTCGGCTTCTGACATCGATACAAATGGAAAGATACTTTTCATCGAAGATCTGGAAGAATATCTTTACCACATCGACCGCATGATGATGCAACTGAAGCGTAGTGGCAAGCTTGAAAATCTGGCCGGCTTGATGGTCGGAGGAATGAATAACATGAACGATAATGCTGTTCCTTTCGGAAAAAGTGCTTATGAAATTATTGCAGAAGCTGTTTCAGAATATCATTATCCTGTTTGCTTCAATTTTCCCGCCGGGCACATCAACAACAATAATGCCCTGATCATGGGTCGTACTATTGAACTTTCAGTCGGGGAAGGGTCTGCTTCGGTTGAGTTCCGGAG
>CAZNRQ010000211.1:0-5849 GCA_964574845.1 uncultured Bacteroidales bacterium | reverse complement strand
TTCTAATGCCGGGATCAAAATGTTTTTCTTTGAAATAAGAATACCACCTTTTTTAATTTTCATCATAAAATCGGAAAACGTATTCTCAAGATCCTTTTTATCCGCATAAATGTCGAGATGATCGGCATCAATTGCTGAAACAACAGCAATGTCAGGGTTTAGCTGTAAAAATGATCTGTCATACTCATCGGCTTCAGCAATAAAAATATTTGTCTTTTCTGAAATTATCAAGTTCGATTTATAGTTCTTTACAATACCACCAATAAATGCATTGATATCGATGTTCGCATTTTTAAAAATGTGTGAAATCAAGCCGGTAATCGTAGTTTTTCCATGAGTTCCTGCTACAGCAATCGAGAACATATTTTGTGACAAGGCTCCTAATACTTCAGAACGCTTTTTTAAAGGAACATTGTTCGCTTGAAAGTATAAAAGTTCTTTGTGAATGGCAGGCACAGCTGGTGTATATATCGCCAGATCTGTTTGTGCCGGTATTTTAGAAATATCCTCATAGTAATGAACCGGAATCCCCTCATTAATTAAGGCTTCGGTCAATGTGGTTGACGTCTTATCATAACCAGACACATTGCATCCCCTGATCCTGAAAAATCGGGCCAAAGCACTCATACCAATGCCTCCAATACCTATAAAATAAACCGTTTTGATCGAATCCAAATTCACCCTAAGCTTTTTTTACCATTTTAATAATAATATCTGCAATCTTCTCCGAAGCATTTTTATGTCCAAAACGGACGATGTTTTTTTGCAGCAATCCGCATCTTTCCTGATCATTAATCAGGTTAATTACGGTTTTGACTAACTCTTCACTGGCATCAATATCTCGGACCAAAACTGCGGCATCGTTGCCTGTTAGAGCCAAGGCATTCTTTGTCTGATGATCCTCCGAAACATTCGGAGAAGGAACTAAAATCACGGGTTTACCTACCAAACACAATTCTGAAATGGCTATGGCTCCTGCACGTGAGATTATTACATCAGCTGCAGCATAAGCCATATCCATCCGTGAAATAAATGCATAAGGATATATGCCAAATTCTTTGGTTTTTTCGCAGGCATTTAGTGCCGCTCCATAAAAAAACCTTCCCGTTTGCCAGATTAATTGAACTTTGTTATCCAGAAAAGCATTAAGGTCCTTCATTATGCTTTCATTAATTGTCCTTGCACCAAGGCTCCCACCAACGACCAAAACCGTTTTCTTATACGTATTCAATCCGAACATTTCCAAGCCACTCTCCCGTTTTCCTTCTAACTCTGTAATATCCAATCGAACAGGGTTTCCAGTAAGAATTATTTTGTCTTTTGGAAAAAACCTTTCCATTCCTTCGTAAGCCACACAAATGCACTTTACTTTGTTCGCAAGAATTTTATTTGTAATCCCCGGATAGGAATTCTGCTCCTGAATGACCGTTGGGATTTTCTTTCTGCTCGCAATTCTTAGTACAGGTCCACTGGCATAGCCCCCCACCCCAACAACAACATCAGGTTTGAATTCTTTAATGATTTTTCTGGCTCCTAATAAACTTGAAACCACTTTGAAAGGAAACGTTAGATTCTTCCAGGTTATTCTCCTTTGAAATCCACTTATATTCAGACCTATGATTTTATATCCTGCTTCAGGAACCTTTTCCATTTCCATGCGTCCTTTGGCTCCAACAAACAATATTTCTGCAGCAGGATCAATTTTCATAATAGCGTTTGCAATCGCAATCGCTGGAAATATATGACCGCCAGTTCCTCCACCACTAATGATTACTTTTAATTTATTCTGTAACATCATTGTCAGGATTTATAGTTGCTTCTTCAAGTTTCTGTTTTTCGGCTTCATCATTTGATCGGCTTATGCTAAGCATAATCCCAATGCCAATACTGGTAAACCATATCGACGTCCCTCCCATACTAACAAGTGGGAGGGGCTGGCCTGTAACAGGGAAAATGCCAACGACTATAGCCATATTGATCATAGCCTGAAACACCAAAATATAACTTATACCCAGGCCAAGTAATACCCCAAATGTTTTTTCGCATCTTGTTGCAATTCTAATGCCTCTATACAAAAGAAACAGGTATAAAAAAATCAAAACAATACCACCAATAATTCCGTATTCCTCAATAATGATTGCATAAATAAAATCAGAATAAGCCTGAGGCAACATATTTCTCTGCGTACTATTTCCCGGAAATTTCCCAAAGACGCCACCTGTTGCAACGGCTATTTTTGATTGGTTGATCTGGTAAACCTCATCCGGATTTTGATCTTTTTTATCACCAAAGAAAGTTTCAATACGATTTGACCATGTTCCAAGTCGTCCTTTCTTGGGAGAATTCATTAATAACAGTATTAATAAACCACCCGCTAAAATTCCAACCCCTATCATATATAAAATGTACCGTACACTAACCCTTCCCACAAACATTAAAATCAAACAGGTTGCAAACAAAATTGCAGCAGTGGAAAAGTTTGCCGGCATAATTAGCAAACAGATAATAATTACAGGAGTAACAATTGGTCGGAATCCTGACTTAAAATCCTTAATTTGCTCTTGACGTTTAGAAATAAGCTTAGCCAGGTAAACGATCAAAGCGAGTTTGGCAAAATCGGAGGTTTGAAAATTTATATTTATTACCGGCAATGTAAGCCATCGGTTAGCTTCATTAATATTTGAACCAAAAAACAATGTATATCCCAGCAAACAAACTGCTGCAAAGATAGCTATAAATGAAAATTTCGCGTAAAGAGTGTACCTTATCATATGAGCTAAGTACATCAATACAAGTCCCATTACGAGAATAAATAAATGCTTTATCAAATAATACTCTGTATTCCCTGCTTTGTTCCTGTATGCCAAGGTTCCTGTAGAACTATATACTGCCAAAATAGAAAAAACAGACAATAAAAATACTACTGCCCAGATTACTTTATCCCCTTTAAGATTTTGTAAAAATTTTCGCATCTGGTAATTATTATAAATCGTAAACAGCTCTTTTAAACTGCATTCCCCTGTCTTCAAAATTATTGAATATATCAAAACTGGCACAGGCCGGAGAAAGTAAAACAACATCGCCCGTTTTCCCCAAATAATATGCAGTATCAACAGCGTCCCTGGCGGATGTCGTTTCTTTAATGACGGGGACCAGATTAGAAAAATCCTCCAGAATTTTTGTATTATCAAGGCCCAGGCAAACAATTGCTTTTACTTTTGCCTTAACCAAAGGTTTGAGACTGGAATAATCATTCCCCTTATCAAGACCACCTACAATCCAAATCACAGGCCTTGTCATACTTTCCAATGCAAACCATGTTGAGTTTACATTAGTTGCTTTGGAGTCATTAATAAACTCTATTCCATGTACCCGTGTAACCAACTCGAGACGATGTTCCACCCCCTGAAACTCAGACATACTTTCCTTGATTACGTCTTTACGTATATCAAACAGCCGCGATATTACACCAGCAGCCATGGAATTATAAAGATTGTGCCTCCCTTGTAATGCTAAGTTTTCTAATGTCATTTTTAACTCGTTTGAATTTATATTAATAATAATTCTGTTTTTTTCTAAATACGCTCTATCACCTTTTTCAAGAATATTCAATGAAAATGGAATTGCTTTTGATGGGATATTTCTTTTGACCAATTCATTTTTAGTCACCGGATCATCATCACAATAAATAAAAAAATCGCTTTCCGTTTGATTTTGTATTATTCTGAATTTTGAATCAACATAGTTTTGAAAGATGTTGTCGTATCTATCCAAATGATCAGGAGTAATATTGGTGATAACTGCGACATCGGCTCTGAAACTGAACATATAGTCCAATTGAAAACTGCTTATCTCTAAAACATAGTAATCAAAATCGTTTTCAGCAACCTGAAGCGCAAAACTCTTTCCTACATTTCCAGCCAATCCAACATTCATTCCTGCATGCTTCATGATATGATAAGTTAGCAGAGTTGTCGTTGTTTTTCCATTGCTACCTGTAATACAGATCAATTTTGCATTTGTAAATCTGGCTGCATATTCAATATCCGATATCATTGGAATTTTATGCTGTTTGCATTTAATGATCATAGGAGATTTGTCCGGAATACCCGGGCTCTTAATGATCTCATCTGCTTTCAGAATAATGCCCTCATCATGTTTCCCTTCTTCAAAGGCAATTTCATTATGTAAAAGAACGTCTTTATATATTTGTTTTATAATCCCTGAATCTGAAACAAAAACCTCATTTCCTTTTCTTTTTGCCAAAACTGCCGCTCCAACCCCTGATTCACCCGCACCCAGTATGACAATTTTATTATTCATTTTCTACATGATTATCTAATTTTCAATGTAATTACAGATAAAATAGCCAACAGTATCCCAACAATAATAAATCTCATTACAATCTTTGATTCATGATAACCTACCTTCTGATAATGATGATGAAGCGGAGACATTTTCAATATTCGTCGACCTTCCCCAAATTTTCGTTTGGTGTATTTAAAATATGACACCTGCATAATTACAGACAAACTCTGTACTAGAAATATTCCGCAAAACAATGGGATTAATAATTCCTTACGGATGATGATGGCAAAAACAGCAATGATTCCCCCAATTGACAAACTGCCGGTATCACCCATAAAGATCTGGGCAGGGTAAGAATTATACCATAAAAATCCGATACAAGCCCCCACAAAGGCACTAATAAATATTACAAGTTCTCCTGTATTCGGGATGTACATAATGTTAAGGTAATCTGCATAGAACATACTACCTGAAACATAGGCAAAAACTGCAAGCGTAATCCCAATCACAGCGGATGTCCCCGTCGCCAACCCATCCAGTCCATCTGTCAGATTTGCACCATTTGAAACCGCAGCAATAATAAAAATTACAATAGGGATAAATATCAAAAAAGCCCATTTTCTGTACCCATCGCCTAACCATGATAACAAATTAGCATAATCGAACTCGTTATTTTTCACAAACGGAATGGTCGTCTTTGTTGACTTATAGGATTCTTTGGTAAACAAACTTGTTGATTCATTGAAATTCTCAACCTTAAACAAGTTGTTAGAATTGATTAGGTTTTCCGTTGAAGTTCTGGCGACTTTTTCTTTGATAACCACTGAATCGTTAAAATACATTGTAAGCCCAACAATCAGCCCCAACCCTATCTGTCCAGCTATTTTAAATTTACCGGCAAGTCCTTTTTTGTTTTTCTTAAAAACCTTAATATAATCATCAATAAACCCAATGGTCCCTAACCATAAGGTAGTGACAATCATCAAAATAATGTATACATTGTGCAGCTTTGCAAATAAAAGGATCGGAATCAGAATTGACCCCAATATTATCAATCCACCCATCGTGGGTGTACCCTGTTTTTCAATCTGTCCCTGCAGTCCCAGGTCACGAACCGTTTCGCCAACTTGTTTCTTTCTCAGATAATTAATAATTCTTTTACCAATAATCATTGAGAGAATTAATGAAGTAATGATTGACAAGCCGGCACGAAATGATATGTACTGAAAAATTCCGGACCCCGGAACATTAAAGTGTTTATGCAAATAATCAAACAAATAGTAAAACATATTACAACTCCATTAATTCTTTAATAATTTGTTTATCATCAAAGGGGTATTTTATTCCTTTTATTTCTTGGTATTTTTCATGACCCTTACCCGCAACCAGAATTATATCATTAGGTTGAGCTATGGCGTAAGCCGTTTTAATCGCTTCCCTCCGATCTAATATTGCCAGTACCTTCAATTTATCTGATGCAGAAATACCTTTTTCCATTTCTTTTAAAATACCTTCGGCCTTGGCCTTGGGCAAATCACCCA
>CAZNRQ010000210.1:4445-5854 GCA_964574845.1 uncultured Bacteroidales bacterium | reverse complement strand
CCCGAAGCCAGGGCAATGGGGAGCATACCGAAGATCATGGAGAAGGTGGTCATGAGGATGGGGCGCAAACGGACGCGGCCGGCCTGAATGAGTGCTTCGATGGTGGCCATACCTTCGCGCTTCAGCTGATTCGTGAAGTCGACCAGGAGGATGGCGTTTTTGCCTACCAGTCCGACGAGCATGATGATGCCGAGAATAGAGAAGATGGTGAGGGATTGTTTGGCCAGAGCCAAAGCGATGAGGGCACCTACTATGGCCAGGGGTATGGAGAAGAGCACCACGAAAGGATAGACGAAGGAATCGTAGAGCGCGACCATGATGAGATAGACAAAGAGTATGGAGGCGAGGAAGGCCAGGAACATGCTGCCAAAGGCCTCGGCCTGGTATTTGAGGTCGCCTTCTTTGATGAGAGAGACATCGGGGGGCAGATGGACCTTGTCGAGACGTTTGACGATATCTTCGCCTACGGAGCCGACCGGACGACCGACGACCTGAGAGCTGACCGTGACAGAGGACTGACGGTTGTAGCGCTGGAGGACCGTGGTACCCGTGGTTGGGGTAAGTGAGGAGAACTGGTTGAGGCGGACCATTTGACCCATAGGGTTCACAAAAGTGAGGTTGGCAATATCGTTGATGTTGCGTTTGTTGAATTCGTCGAGGGTGATGTTGATGTCGTAGTCGTTGACCCCCTGAGAGAATTTGGAATCGGTGTTGCCCGTGAAGGCATTCTGCATGGTGGCTCCGACAATGGCCATGTTGAGACCGTATTGAGCCATTTTTTCGCGGTCGATCTTCACACTGATCTCGGGGTTGCCTTCTTCGACCGTGAGTTTTACTTCGGCAGTGCCGGGGACTTTCTTTACTTCGGCTTCCACCATTTTGGCGTAATGCATGAGGGTGTCCATGTTGGAACCTGCCAGTACGAACTGCACGGGGTCCATATCGGAAGTACCCAGGAGGGAAACAATGCTGGAGCGGACCTTGACGCCTGTGAGGCGGTCGGTGAGATCTTCCTTGAGTTTCCAGGCAAACTGGTCGGCGGTGACCTTTCGTTTTTCTTTTTCGACCATCTTGACATAGATCTCCGACTTGTAAGCATTGCCGGCTCCGGCATCGAAACCGGAAGTGATACCCACGGTAGCAAAGACCTCGGTGACCTCGGGCAGTTTCATGATGTATTGTTCGGCCAAAAGGGTTTTCAGGTTGGTTTGTTCGATGGTGGCATCTTTGGGCAGTTCGAGCTGAATGATGACCTCGCCCCTATCGCCAATGCTGATGAACTCGGAACCGATGAATCCCATGGCAGGAAGCAAAAGGGAAGAGAACAAGATGACAGTAGCCCCTATGATGATGGTGATCTTATGACGCAGTGACCAGGCCAGTGCCTGTCCGTAGGCGTTGGTGATGCC
>CAZNRQ010000210.1:0-4345 GCA_964574845.1 uncultured Bacteroidales bacterium | reverse complement strand
GCCACCATGGAAATGATGTTGAGGGAGAAATTCATCAGGCTCATACCGATGAAAGTGGAAATGAGGGAAGCCGGAATGGCAATCATTACAATGAATGAATTGCGCAAACTGTGGAGGAAGACCAGCATGACCAATGCTACCAGCAGGATAGCCAGCAGGAGGTCGCGCTGGACGGCATTGGCCGAAGTAAGGGTAAAATCGGAAGTGTCGTTGGCGATGACCACTTTCAGGTGGATGTTTTTGTACATCTCTTCCATCTTGATTATCTCTTTTCGGATGTTTTCGCTCACCTTCACCTCGTTGCCGTCGGGCTGCTTGTAAATGTTAATTCCCAAAGAATTCACCCCGTTGATACGGTAGATGTTTTTGGTTTCCTTTTTGGTATCGAGCACATCGGCAATATCACTAAGTTTGACGGGGCTTCCGTTGCGATCGACGCTCACGACCAATTCTTTCAGAGATTCCACATCGGTGAACTTACCTGCCAGGCGGATGATGACCTGTTTGTCGTCGCCCTTTATTTTACCCGTGGGGAAATCGATATTGGAGGCAGACACTGCCTGAGAAATCTGCAGAACGGAAATGCCGCGGGCCTCCATCTTTTCGTTATCGACACTGACACGGATCTCGCGTTCCTCGCCTCCTACCAGTTCCACCTGGGAAACACCCTGCTGGGTAGAGAACATGGGGCGCAGCTTTTGCTTTACAATGTCGTATAATTCGGTAGAAGGCACATCGGCGGTGATTCCCATACGCATGATGGGCATATCGTCCATAGAGAAATTGTAGATGATGGGTGTGCGCACATCTTTGGGCAAGCCCTCGCGCACGTTGTTCAGTTTCAACTGGCAATTCTGCAATGCCTTGGTCATGTCGGCATCGTTGTTGAAAATGATGACAGAGACTGAAACTCCTTCGTAAGAAGTGGATTGAATGTTGTCGATCTGCTCGAGAGAGGAAACCGCATCTTCAATATTCTTGGTTACCAGATTTTCTACTTCCGAAGGCGAAGCCCCGGGATAAGGCGTGATAACCAGAAGCACAGGCTGAGAATATTTGGGAAGCAGTTCGTAATTGAGTGCCTTGTAGCTCACCACCCCAAGGAAGGTGAGTACGGCGAATATCACTATGATAAGTGAGGGCCGTTTGATGGATAATTCTGTTATGTTCATGGCTTCCGCTTATTTGCTGTTTGAGATCCTTACGGCGGTGTTGTCGTCGAGGTTAATCTGGCCTGAGATCACTACCTTTTCGCCTGCTTTCAGTCCACCTAAGACTTCAATGGTCTTTTCGCTGGCCGAACCTACTTTGATGGAACGACGGATGGCTTTGTCATTTTCCACTACGAAAACGCTGGGATCTTTGATGCTTCCCACCATAGCAGTTCGCGGAATGACCATGGCATCGTGAGTGCCTTCGCCGGCAAAGAATGCCATGCCAAACATACCTGAGCGAATGGGTTTGCTGACATCGTTGCGCACCTCAATTTCCACCGGGAAACGACGGGAAGCATCGGCTTTCATGCCTATGGTCTTTATGGTTCCGGTGTAGGTTATGCCCTCGTAAATATCGGCCTCAATCTTCACTTCCTGTCCGGCTTTTATCTTGACCAGATCGGATTCGGCAACCGCCGCAATGAACTTCATGGTGCTGATGTCTATCATTTCGGCAATGGGTGTACCGGGCATGATCATGCTACCCTTTTCGATGTGTTTGGCTGTGATGTAGCCACTGAAGGGAGCCTTGATAATGGAGTATTCGATCTGCTTGGTCACGGTGACATATCCTGCCTGGGCATTGTAGAGCGCCAGCTGCAATTCGTCGATCTGCTGTTGGGTGGCTGCTTTGGATTGCAGCATTTCCTGAAATTTCTTCAGATCCTTTTTCGATTTATTCAGGTTGGCCTCAGCCAGATCCTTTTGTGCATTAAGCAATTCGAGGTCGCAACTTGCCAACACCTGACCTTCTTTCACATAATCTCCGTTACGGAAATTCAGGGACACGATTTTGCCCTGTGTTTGAGAAATGATGGTGATCTCGTGGGCGGGATCGAAGGTGCCGTTGACAGAAAAACTATTGTCGAGTTTGGATTCCTTCACTGTTTCCACAAAAACAGGAACACTTACTTTGCTTTCGCGGGGTGCCGAATTGGCATCTATTTGTTTTTTGTTGAGCATTAATTTGAAAATAGCAGCCACGCAAACTATTAGGATTATGCTGATAATGATGATCTTCTTTTTCATTGCAATTATTTTAAAATGTCCATTAAATTTCCGTTTGATTTAAAAAGGTCGAGTTCGGCGATCTTCAGCTGAACCAGGGTTTGAGCATAGGCGCTTTGTGCCTGAATTTTGGCACTTTCGGCGCTTAGCAAATCGGTTAGAGAGGTATAGCCCTGGCTATACTGATCGAAAACCACCTTATATACATCGTCTGCCAGGGTCACATTCTTATTCTGCGATTCGGCAGTTTGCTCCAGGCTGTGCACTTTGATCAGGGCGTTGCGGGTGGTGGTTTCTATCAGCTTTTTTGCATAATCGCGGCTTAGGTTCAATTCCTGATACTGCACTTTATACTGCTTAAGTTGAAAATATCTTTGGGTGCCACTGAATATGGGGACATTGAGCGAAAGCCCCACCACAGAGGTGCCCAACCAGCTTTTGTGGTCGCTGAAGAGTTTGCCAAAATCGTTTTGCTGGCTGTTGTAGCTGAAATCGCCGAAAGCAGCGAGGCTGGGTATGCACTGGGAACGAACCATGCCCATTTGCAGGTTGACCAATTCCTTTTGTTTATCAATTTCGCGCAGGCTGAGATGATTTTCGGGGTTTACCACGGGCAGTTGCATGATCCTTTTATCGAAAACTGTAGTAGTAAGCACAATGGAATCTTCGGGATTGATGCCGGTAAAGTATTTCAGCATGTTGAGTTGCTGAATGAGCATTAGGTTCAGATTACTTACTTCGGTTTGCAGATTGGTGCGGTTTACGTTCACCCGATCAAAATCTACCTGTTTGATCAACTGTTTGTCAAGTTGTACCCTGGTGATGGAGGTGAGGGTGTCCAGTTTTTTCAGGGTTTCCATCAGGTATTGGGTTTGCTGATTGGTGAGGACAGCCATATAATACAGTTGTGCCACATCATACACGGTATTCTGGCGGTTCTTTTCCACTTCCAGACTTCCCTGTTCTATGAGACGTTTGGATATTTGCAAAGAAACCAAAAAGGACTGGTTGTAGATTAGCTGGGAAACCTGAATGCCGCCCGACATATTATAGTTGGTACCGAATTGCACGCCAATCATAGTTCCCGGCTGACCGAAAAAATCACCGGGGATAAGTTGGGTGGGCAGTTTCAGGAAATCCTGAAAACTTCCGGTTCCGCTGACCTGGGGCAGCCCAGTTCCAATGGTTTGATATTTTTGATATTTGAGGCGGGTTTGTTCCATTTCGGATAACTTCACCCTTTGGTCGTTTTGCAAGGCCATATCGAGGCATTGCTTGAGGTTCATTTCGATTTTCTTCTGCGCCATGGATGACTGCCCGATGAGGGCAAAAAACAAGGTAAGAAGTATGATTTTCAATTTCATGATGACTTTGGTTTGTATGATTCAATAGCTTATCTATTGGTTTTCAAAATTATAAAATTACTGGTTATCCTCGTATGTTTAGGTAGTATTTTTTTTAGACTCTTGCGGAAGGCAATGGTTATTTTTGGTCATTCATGGTCATTTGTTGTCATTCGCTGAGAGTGGGATGGTAGTTGAAAATGGGGATTTATTTTGTGCAGGAAATATTTTGATAGGCGCAGTAAATATTTGAATACCGACAGGAAATTTTGTCATAGTTACCGGAAATTTTGTCATAGTTACAGTCGATTTCAGGATAGGTGCAGCGAATTTTTGAATCGATGCAGTCAATTTCATGACCCGTGCAGTAAATTTTACGACTTTGCAACAAATTTCACGACCCGTGCAGACAATTTCACGACCCGTGCAATGAATTTCACGACACGTGCAGTCAATTTCACGACTGTTACATTAAATTTCACGACTCGTGCAGTCAATATCTGAGTAGTGAACACACTAATCAGTTTTACAGCGTTTTACATTTTTAAATTATTTAGAATTAAAATAAATTACGGGTGATACACAAAATAATTGATTAAACGCTTTTTCAAATAAAACTATTTTCTTAAGTTTACAAACTCAAAAATAAACCGTTAATAAACCGATTTAACAATAAAAAAAACCACTTAAACATCTGATATTATGGATAAAAGAACTGATGCCAGAATTGAAGCTCTGGTACAGAGCATAGCCACACAACAAGCCTATAAAACTGAATGG
>CAZNRQ010000209.1:0-5864 GCA_964574845.1 uncultured Bacteroidales bacterium | reverse complement strand
ATAAACGGCTCAGTCTGGGAAAAGAAATACTAAAAAAACGCGTCTTTATTTCGGAAATGTAATAATTTTGAAAGAAATTATTTGTTGAATATAACACCCCGGATATGAAACAAATTCAAACATTTTTTAGAAACCTATTGCTACTGTTGATTTTATTGACCGCAATAAGCAGTCATGCGCAAAATCCAACGTATTACTGTGTGGCAAAGAATGATACTTTGCTTAATGCAACCAACTACCAGTTCGATATTTACCTGTATCGTACAGGTACGGTCGACCTCTACCTAAATAATTACCAATTTGCTTTTAAAATTCAGAATACCTTAGGCATACTCAATGGAGGCACGTTGACAGGAGTCTATCTGGCCGGTTCATCCGAATTGCCAGCTGCATTTATATCGCAAGGTGTAAATATTTTAACTTCCGGAACGGAAAAATACATTCGTATCAATGGATGTCCCTCTTCCTCCAATGGAACTCTTATTCCAGATACAGGTATTAGATTAGGTACTTTCCGTATCACGAACACAGTAAGTTTCGGACAATCTAAAATGAATATGATCTGGAATAACGGCGCACCGGCAACCATGACACTAAAGGCGATGGTGTCAGGTGCTTCGACTTTCATTTTTAATATGTCGTACTATGCGACAATATTTACCGATCCAACCTTAAATAAACACTTGGGTATAATGCATCTTACCGGCAGTGGGAATTATTGCATGGGTAACATGGGTAGGGAAGTGAAAACGGATAGTTCTGAGAATGGGGTTCAGTATAGGCTGGTAAAAAATGCCAACGCTATCGGAAGCTTCATGCCTGGCACAGACTCCGTTATATCATTCGGAATTCAGACAGCCGGAACATACCGTAGCTATGCTTATCGAAAAGCTACTTACCTGAATGATACCCTGCAGGATACCGTGATCATTACCCAATCGGCCTTGCCACCCACACCTGTAATATCGCAAAATGGAAACGATTTATATTCCAGTGCCCTTGCAGGAAATCAATGGTATAATGATTTGGGAATCATTGCCGGAGCCGATGCTCAAAATTATAGTCCTACAACAGAGGGCAATTATTATTGCGTGGTCACTGATGCCCTGGGGTGTATATCTGACACCTCGAATATAATCGGTATTGTTTTTACTTCTGTACCCGAATCAGCCCATATGACAGTGGTTAGACTTTGGCCCAATCCTTCAGATAACATAGTAAACATTTCATCTGAGGTAAATAGTGAAATAGAAATATACGATTTGCAAGGGCAATTGATAAAACAACTGACCACCGGCTCCATCCAAACCGTTATTGATATTTCGTCGTTTTCTGAAGGTATGTATTTCGTAAAGATAAAGACTGAAGCAGGATACACCTTGCAGAAGTTAATTAAAAAATAAATAACTCATTCCGGCTAAGGTTCCGGCCTTAGCCGCATACAAATGACGCACTGTTATCCTGCCTTCCTAATTCCCTTGTTATCAGTCCTGATTCTTTGATTTTATATTGTAACGTCTTTACAATTAGTCTTTTTCAGCTATTATCATTGTTATGCTTAACATGCCTTATGCGGAATGATACGACTGGCAATGAGTACAGCTATATTTCGAAAAATATATGTTAAAAAGTTTGGCAGTGTTGGAGGAGTTATTTATTTTTGGGGAAGATTGATATAAATCAATAGTATTGTCTTAAAACGCTTGACCATAGAAAGAAACAGAAAAAATGAAAAAAATACCCTGGAAAGAAGTCTTTAAGTTTTTGTCGGGAGCTTTTTTTGTTACGGCAGGGGCAAGCTGGTATATAGCTTACTATCACATCAGCATGCCATTTATGGGAGGCAGCATGTCGCCCGACTTTTTGGTGGTACGGGGTTTTATACATTTTGGATTGTTTCTGTTGACATTCTATTTTGGGTTTATTAAGAAAAGAAAAAATTGAAGTAAGTAAATTAGTAAAATGTCGCGATTGATAGACGTATTTGTTTTGGAATCACCTGGTGCCGACCCACCTTTACGGGCCGGCGAGATGATTTTAAATACGGACTACATAGAACATGTGGCAGAACATGAAGCCACTGACGACGACAAAATGACCTACTGTGCACACTACAAAAACGGGACCGTATGCGAAAAGGTCTGCAATCTGTATTTTTCGGAGGATAATTGTGTAAGAATACCCTATAGCAAAAAGGAATATCTGGAGATGACTTCCAACAGCATTGATCTGCCTCCCGATACTTATTTGTTGCGTCAGTTTGCCCAGAGCCATAAAATGAGATAAAAATCCGCCTGCCACGATTTCCAAAAGGGCATAATGAATTTATAATAAGGGTGGGAGAGTCGGAAGGAATTTGCCATAAGAAGCTATTCATTATAAAAACAATAAAATGAAAAAAGTATTTTTAATCTCCTCCGCAGTAATAATGCTGTTGACATTACTATGCAACAGCAGTTGCAAAAAAGACAATGATACCCCTGACGAACCGGTATTGACTGGTGATTCGGTATTGTACCGGGTGAAAAAGAACAACGTAATTATCAGCGAATATACTTATAACACCGACCTGACAGTGAAAGCAATCACCCATAACGACGATGCCGGCAACTTTAGCGCCAGTGCTGCCTTCGAATATTCTCCTGCCGCGCATTTGGTGAAGATCAACAATGTTTATTCCAACACCGCCTTCAACTCATACGATAACTGCAGCTATAATTCAGAAAACCTCTTGTCGTATATCGTAACCTTTTGCGGAAGTGTTCAGGATCATACCCAAACCCTGCAATATGATAACCAGGGTCGGTTGATACATTACTATTTGGGTTATGGGGGCGGCTATTTCGGAACCAATTATATCTACGGCAGCAATACCAATGTTATGAAAGAATACGATTCGGGCGATCTGGTCTGCGATACCACGTATTATACTTACGACAACAAAAAGAATATTATAGTAAGAGGGCTTCCCCGTATGGATCCCGATTTCCTTTCCGCAAACAATGTCACCCAACAGTTGCATAAAGACCAAAGCGGAACGCCTAAACCCACCGATTCTTACAATTCGGTGTTCGAATACAACTCCAACGGCTTGCCCACCAAAGAAACCCGAACCTATCTGAATAGCACGGTTGATGTTTATGAGTTCATTTATTATTAAAGCAGGGCGGTTTGGATTAATTGATATTATTACAATCAAGGAATAGAAATTACGATAAATACTACTTTTTGAAAAACTACGTTACACTTGAAAAAACAATAAGTAATGAAACCTTCTAAATTGATATTGCTTCTCCCCATGCTTTCTTTAGCTTTGGGAGTATTAATCTTCAGTTCCTGTAAAAAGAAATTTGATACAGGCATTACCGGAAAAGTAACCATAGGGCAGGGCGATTGTATGCCCGTAGTTGACGAATCAACCCGGACCTATGATGACTACAAGGGTTACATCTACTGTATTGTAAAAGCCGATCTGGATAGTTTACACGGAGGCGATTTTGAGCAGTTGAAGCAAAATAGTATAAAGGAAAAGATCAGAGGGGGTAATCTGGCAATGGAATTACCTCCCAACACCTATGTGCTGATGCCTGAAGAAGTTTATAAGTATTCACCTGAAAATACCATCACCATAACTCAGGGTCAGGTATTGCAACAGGATTTTAAATTTTGGATATGCACCTCATATTAAACAAAAGCAATCACAAAAGGGAGCTTTAGCAAGTCATCTTTAACCTCCCTTTGCGGTAAAAGGCAAGGATAATGCTGAAAATTTAGTTCCTGGTTTTGCTCTTGAATAGATGAAATCGATTTTTTTTGACATGGAATTACACTAAATTTAAAATGATGGAAAAAGTAAAGATCGAACGAAACATTTTCATACCTATGCCTATGTCGATATTGGGAGTGAAAATTGGTGGAAAAGAAAACTATATGGCCGTAGGGTGGATCACCCGGGCCAACGGCAATCCTCCCATGATAGCCATGGGGATAGGCAGGCGTCATTACTCCATCAAAGGTATAAACGAAAATAAAGAGTTTGGTGTAAGTTTTCCGGGCTCAGATCTATTGGCCGAGTCTGATTATGTAGGTATTTATTCAGGCATCAATACCGATAAATCCGGGGTATTCACAGCATTCTATGGCGAACTGAAAAATGCCCCCATGATAGAAGAATGTCCCCTGACCCTTTCGTGCAGAGTGGCCGAGATATGCGAATTGCCCACTCATTCGCTGGTAGTGGGCGAGATAGTAGAAGTGTATTGTGCCAAAGAATTCTATGATGGCAAGATCATCGATTACGACAAAATGAATGCCTTTTTTCTTACCATGCCCGACAACAAATACTGGTCGTTTGGCCAGGAAATAGGGAAGGCCTGGAGCGATGGAAAGAAAATTATACCCAAATAAATTTAGCCAATCTTTATAATAACATCCTGATCAATACTATTCAATCATAAATTCCAAACCATGAAATCACCATCATTCATTGCCATCCTTCTTTCCACCCTAATGGTAATATCAATAGGAGCAAAAGTTAATGACTCTCCCTACTTTAAAACACCAAAAGGCTATTCATTTATTTCTCCCGGACAATATCAAAGCAAGGTCGGAACTGTTACCATGCAGGCTTATTTTATGTCGTCCTGCGAAATTACCAATGGCCAGTATAAATTATTTCTCGATGATCTGAAAAAGCAGACGGATACCACCGATTATTCAATTGCTAAAATAAAAGCCGACAACTGGAAAACCCTGAAGGTATTTGATGGATCGGAATATTCTTCCTGGGCTAACTATCCTGTAGTGAATATTTCAAAAGAAGCAGCCATCCTTTATTGTCAATGGCTTACAAAAAAACTGCAGGCAGAAGATAAAAATGAGCATACCATTGAAGTAAGACTCCCGACCCGAAACGAATGGGAATGGGCAGCCATGGGCGGAATAAAAGATGCTGTTTATCCCTGGAATGGACCATATCTTAGAAATTCCAAGGGTTGCTATCTGGCACATTTCAAAGTATTATCTCAGCCTTATGGACCTTACAAAGTTGCTCTTTATAGTCCTAATGGGTATAATCTGTACGATATGGCGGGCAATGTAGCCGAAATGGTAAGCGATGCCGATTTAGTCAAAGGAGGCAGTTGGAATAGCTTGCCCTATGAACTTAAGATCACCGAAGAAGCTCCTTATAGTGTTTCGCCCATGGTGGGCTTCCGGCCGGTAATAACCTTTATTACGAAACATTAATCTCCCTTTTTTTTCTTGGCCATTGATTTAGCCATAACCACTTTATATATACACACAAAAAGAGAGTTTTATTGATATCTTTAAGCAATAGCCTGTATGAAAACACGAAAAGAAATGAAAGCGGAATACAAGCAGATGAAGTTTCGAATGGGTGTATTTCAGATCAGGAATCTAAGCAGTGGAAAATTATTTATTGGTAGTAGTTTGGATCTGAATGCTATCTGGCACGCGCAGAAACTGCAACTGGATATGGGCATACATCCGAACGACGGGCTTCAAAAAGATTGGAAAACAATGGGTGCAGAAAATTTTAGCTATGAAATTCTCGAAGAGATAGAACACTCCGAAGACAAAGAAATCGATTATAATAAAGAGGTCAAAGCATTGGAGGAAATGATCATGGATGATATGCAGCCTTATGATGACAAAGGATATAACCGACGTATTAAAAAATAAGTTAACATGAAATTCTGTCCCAAATGCAAATCAGAGCTTGACGACAATTTTGATCTTTGCTGGAATTAGGAATAGAATTTCTCCTGTGCATTATTTAAAATCCAAGGTTGTATTCACCGACCAGGTGATATGTGGTTTCTGTGAAACCCCCAGATAAGAAT
>CAZNRQ010000208.1:0-5868 GCA_964574845.1 uncultured Bacteroidales bacterium | reverse complement strand
GGATTTATCGCTTTGCCAGTTGATTTCGAAATCGACTTTGATATCAATTATGTCTTCGAAACCTGCCAGTTTATCAGCAGGTATGTTTAAAGTGAAATACCACAATCGGTGCGAAATATTGGTATAGGTGCATGTATAAGGCCAGGAACAATTGTTGGAGGTGAATACTATGGTTTTGTCGCTGCTTTTGACAGGCAGGCTTTGATCGAAGGATTGTTTGTCTAAAACGGCATCGGTTTGCGATTTTGCAGTAAATAAGTTCAGAAAATCATTGTCACTATAAGTGTCAAACTTTATTGAATTTCCAAAAGAAGATGAAGTGGCATTTTTTATGAAGACATTCAGGCTTACCAATTGGACATTATTCCCCAAACCATCAGCATCGTGAATGAAAAAATGGACAGCAACTGAATTAGGATTACCGATAGAATCATCTTTCAAAAGCCTCCAGGCAGCGTCAGCATAGATCTCACTACCCACCTGGGCAACTTGTTTATGTTTGTGCATATCGTTTTGCGAAAAGGCAAAACAAGTGATTGAAATGTAGAGGACAATCTGGATAAACTTTTTCATAATGTATGGTTATGCAAATCTAAAGAAAATTGTTTCTCAATGTTAAAAAAAGTTAAAATAATTATTTTGCCAAGGTTAAGTCAAGGCAATTTTTTTACCGTTAACTTGATCAAACCTACCGTTAACTTAATTAACCCTATTTTTAAGGCATAATTTCGTATCTTTATCGTGCTGATGAGATATATGCGTAGAAATGGCTTAATTTTTGATGTATTTTATCATTATTATTAATTAATCGCATCGTTATGAAAACACGTTTACTTTTAATTGCATTAACTCTTTCGCCTGCTTTCCTTTTCGGACAAGGCGGTGGCCAAAAAGGGACTTATACCCCGGCTTCTAATTCAGGATATAGAAACCAGACTTACACAGGAAGCTCGCAGAGTTCGGGTTCGTATCAACCCAAACAAACGTATCAGCCTACCCAACAATATACACAGCCTAAAACCCAGCAATATCAGACCGTAAAACAGGATAATTCGCAACTGCAAAAAGGTTATCGTAATGAGACCAGATATCAGGGTACACCGACGTATAAAACTTCACCCTCAGTAACCAAATTGAACGAAACTTACCAGCCAGTTGGTTTGCAATCTATAGCGAGGGCCGATAAAGTAGAAAAAACAGTAAAGACCGAAAACATCAAAAAGGTTACGCTGGAACGTAAAACCACTACTCATGGTGAGATACAAAACGTAAACGCTACACAATATGCTCAAAAAGAGGAGAACTCGCCGGAGGGTACAGAAGTATTGGTCAATTATAAAATACCGCAAAAAGAAGTGCTCCTGCCCAAAAGTCCTGAATTGGTTTACAAACTTACTCCCAATTTACGCCTGAGGTGTGTGGTAGGCGATTTTCACGGATGGTGCGATCTGCATGGTTTTGGTGTTCATGCTGCCTCATTTGTTAATTATAATTATTGTCTTTCTATTGCCAAATGGCTGAGTAAAAAGTATCATGCTGTTTCCTACATAGTGGAAGATCAATCCGTATATCCTCATTATCATTTGGTTTTCGGGCGTTGGTACAAATACATTTCTGCTTTAATATTTGAAGGAAAAGTAAGGAAAGAGGCACCCAATGCCTATGTATTCCGCTGGTCGCTGGATCCGAAATTCATGAGCGAAGGATGGATGTTGCTGCCAAGCCATTGATAGGTTTGCAATAAGTCAATTGGGTTTATTTTATCGTTTTCAAATCTTAGGGAGATTGTACTATCGATTGCATAATGTCGATGTTGCTTACCAATATTATGTCTAATTTTATAGAACCAAAACCAAGAAAAAATGTCAACACCCATTTATCCCTGTTTGTGGTTCGATGGCCGGGCCAAAGAAGCCGCAGAATTTTATTGCTCAGTTTTTAAGAACTCAAAAATAATTTCGGAATCGCCTATAGTGGTTGATTTTGAACTGAACGGAAAAAGATTTATTGGCATCAACGGTGGCCCCATGTTCCGTTTTACCGAAGCAGTTTCGTTTGTAATTGAGTGTGAAACTCAGGAAGAGATAGACTATTATTGGGACAGGCTTACTGAGGGTGGTGAAGAAAGCATGGGCGGATGGCTGAAAGACAAATACGGCCTTTCGTGGCAGGTTTTTCCGCGTATACTTACTACTTTGATGAATGATCCCGTTAAAGGACCGAGAGTTATTGCAGCTTTCAGAAGCGTCAGAAAGTTTAATATAGCAAAGCTTATGGAGCTATAAATGGATAAGGTGTTGCCGGGGTGCTGCTTGGTGTTAGTTTTGCAGCATTTGGTAGCCATATCCCAAATCAAAAAAACTATCATGATCATTAACCACGATAAGCAATTCGTTATTTTTCTGCCATGGAAGACTGCCGGGTCGACCATGTTTAAGCGTCTGGAGGCATTTAATCAAAGTAATTACAGCCGCTTTTATTATTTCAACGAGCATTTAAATCGCATTGTGCACCAGCATGTAACCCTTAGCGATTTCATGGGTTTGCCCGAAAGCAAACTCCCGTATAAGAAGATTTCTTTTGTAAGAAATCCTTACGATAGGGTGTATTCCGGTTTTTTGCAGATACAGAAGGATCTTCATGAGCAGCCTCAGATGTATTTTCCACAAACATGGATTAAGCATCACGTGTTGAAGCAACTGGAAACTAATCACAGGAGGTTGGTGCAGGCACAATATGATTTTGATAATTGGGTGGCACTGCTCGAACCCGAAGATGTTTACCAGATTGGGGGCAATTCGAGCCTACCCTTGTATCCCTCGCATTACTGGACACATTATATGGGAGAACCCTATGTGGATTTTATTGGCAAAGTGGAGAATTTTGAAAAGGACTTTCAGCATGTTCTCGATTTGCTTCAGATACACGATTCGTATACGCTGGATAATGACAATGTGAATTTCCTGCCCGGGGGCAGCGATGTTGCAGAATACAAATATGCGGGGCAAATGTCTGAATCATCTATCGAAAGGATCAATGAACTATTTGGTAAGGATTTCGAACTATTTGGTTACAGAAAAATTGGCGAAAATTATTAGGATAATTCAAAATATATTAATTTTACTTCAACACTTTAATTACTTCCCAATGAAAAAGCCGTTTATATCCCTTCTTTTTATAGCTGCCGTTCTGATGAATGCTCAGTTAGTGGCTCAAACAGAAAATGCAGTTGTGGTGGCTGCCTACAAAATGAATGTTCTTTACATTGGCATAGATAACCCCATATCCATTGCCGTAGCGGGTGTAAGCAACGATAAATTGCGCGTTTCTATTATGAACGGGACATTGGTGAAAAACGGTGACAAATATGTGGTAAAGGTTGACAATGTAAATGATGTCATAATTAATGTTGCCGCGGAAATGAAACCCGGCGAAATTAAAATGATGGGCAGCACCACCTTCAGGGTGAAACGCATTCCCGACCCCATACCTTGTTTGAATGGAAATTGCACCCCCAATGCAAGCATTAGCAAAGCGGAACTATTGAAAAATGCGGTTGTAAGTGTTTTTATGCAGTTGCCCTTTGAAATGAAGTTTGAGATAGAGTCGTTTACGCTTACTTATAATACCGACAACAGCATAGTTAGTGAATGGACCAGCGGCAATTTGTTTAGTCAGAAGATGATAGATGCTGTAAGTAAAATTGAGAAAGGCAATAAAATATACCTTGAGAATATCAAAGCCAAGGGACCTGACGGAACTTCAAGAATGTTGAGTTCTACCTGGTTTGTCCTTATGGATTAAAAGTGATTAAGGTTTTAATTGTCAAGAAAATGTAAAGCAATATTCAACCAAAAAGGCTAAAACCCGTTTATTTTCGGAATGTGGAATTTATCGGTTTTATTTTTGCAATTGAATTTGAACTGTGTTGTCACCTCATGTGCACCACCGGTATTATTATTGTTGAATTTTGAGACTGTATAATCATAACTATAGCCGATGCTCATCCATTTGTTCTGAAAACCTATCATGCCAAAAAGGGCATCGGAATTGTTACCACTATATCTGAATCCAACTCCGAATTTAAAATAACTCACTGTAAAAAGCACTGAAGGCGTAATTTCGCTGAACATTGCTTGCCTTAAATAAATGAGGGCAGGGGTAATAGTTGCCATTTCTTTAATATTGAACTGGTACGAGCCATGCAAGGTCCATTTCAAAGGCATGTGCGAAGTGCTTATAAATCCCTCGTTGGGCCTGTTAATATGATCAACAGCAAATCCTGTTACAAGGTTTTTATAAGCAAACAGCAATCCTGTTCCCATATTAAAATAAAATTTACCGAGGTTGGAAGGAAGTGAGGAATTGGTGTTAAATACAAAACCATGTCGGGGATCTATCTGATCACCAAAAGTCAGCTTTTGCCATTCAAGGTATTTATGGCCCATGCCAACAGAAAGTGCCGGCTTTAAGATCATATCTTTGCCGATACGGATGTTATACGAATAGAAAACATTGACCGATTGAGTAAACAATATTTCGCCGGCAGCGTCAGATACAAAGACAAATCCCAATCCGCCTCGCAAGGGATGTACATATTGATCGTACGACAGGGTGCCGGTTATATAATTACCGGAAATTTTTGGCCATTGGTCACGAACATTGGTAACTATCCTGGAGCATCCTGCGCTGCCTGTAAAGGCAGGATTCAGATAAACAGGGTTTGCAAAGTATTGTGAGACATGGGGATCCTGAGCCGAAACTGATTGTATCAATACTACGGAAAGGAAGAGAAATACGAACTTTTTCATATTGAAAGTTATTTCAATAAGTAAAAGTATGAAAAAATGATAAGCCGGGGAAATATAATTATTATTTTGCTCCAATAGGCATTACAGTTCTGCCATAGAGTTCGTTTATCACCTGTGCCATGGAGGTATACAAGGCTGCCAGCCCGCATACAATTCCTTCGAAACCTGCTATATGATGAATGGTTTCGCTTCCGGTGGCTTTGGCGGCTACCAACAGTATAAACAAAATGACCAATAAACTAAAGATGATTTGCAGTGCCCTGTTTAGTTTGAAAGTGGCAATTAACATAAACAAAGAAAAAAGACCCCATACCCCCAGGAAAGATGCCATGGATGCTGATGAAGGAGCTTCGCCCCAACCTAATTTGGGCATAACCATCAATCCTACCAGCGATATCCAAAAGAAACCGTAAGAGATAAAGGCCGTGAATCCGAAAGTGTTTTTCTTTCTAAATTCCATGATACCGGCTATTACCTGAGCTATACCGCCATAGAAAATTCCCATGGCAAATATCATGGTATCCATACCATAGAAACCGGCATTATGAATGTTTAATAAAATGGTGGTCAGACCGAAAGCTGCCAGTCCCAGGGGAGCCGGGTTGGCTGTGGTTTCTGCAATGCTTACTATTTTTTGTTCCTGCATGTTGATGCGATTGAAGGTGAATGAATATGATGTTTTGGCAAAAATAGACAATTATTCATTCGGCCATGGTTTGGTCGAAAAAATTTCAGAAAATACTACAGAATCAGCAACGCTTGCGCTAATCAGCAGTTGTCTGATGCAATAAAACAAAAGTGTAATGATTTTTTTATCCGAAAAAATAACTGCTCATCTTCCATCAATCCTAATTTTTATTTACTCATTATTCATTAAAAAACATTGCTCAACTTCAATCAATCCTTATTTTTATTAGCTCATTATTCATTTTGGTAATGCATTGAAATAATGCAAATTGTCTGAAAAGTATTGAAGTCAGCCTTCAATGAAAGATAGTTAGTTGATCTTATATTGAAGACGATTGTCAATACATTGAAGTTAGACTTCAATGTATTG
>CAZNRQ010000207.1:0-5881 GCA_964574845.1 uncultured Bacteroidales bacterium | reverse complement strand
CCTTTCATCAGCGTCTTGATTTACAGATAAGGCAGCAGGAAGAGCTTGCACAGTTTTTACCTATCATAAGCCAGGTGCGAGAGGATCATCCCCGGATGGCGGCTCGGGTGATGTATCAGCTTATAAAGCCACAGACTATAGGAAGAGACCGTTTTGAAGTATTTTGTTTTGAACATGGATATAAACTTGACATTAAAAGGAATTTTCACAGAACGACCAATAGTCTTGGAGTAACCCGTTTTGAGAACCTAAAAGATGGATTCGAGTTGAAGGGTATCAACCAAATTTGGGTAAGCGATATCACCTATTACGAAATGTTGGGAAGGTTTTATTATTTAACTTTCATAATGGATTTATATAGTCGCAGCATACTTGGATATTCAGCGTCTAATCACCTGTTTACTGAGAATACCACTATTCCAGCACTAAAGATGGCTATTAGGAAAAGGAATGGTGCGAACATAAAAGGACTGATTTTCCATTCAGATGGTGGTGGCCAATATTATTGTAAAGAGTTTCTGAAATTAACTAAAGGAGCAGGCATACGAAATAGTATGTGCGAAAGTGTATACGGGAACACCCAAGCCGAACGTATCAATGGAACCATTAAAAATGCATATCTGGAAAGTTACAACCCACAAACTCCAGTACAGTTAAATAACATGTTAATAAAAGCAGTAAAAATGTACAATGAACAAAAACCCCACGAAGCCCTAAAAGGCTTGAGTCCCGCAGTATTCGAGGAAATGCTCTGTGGGTTATTAACAAAAACAGACGTTGTTAACAAAAGAAAAAAAGTAACAAAAAAAGAAAATCTAATAATAATAAATAACTTTGTTTAATCTTTTCTAAAAACGGTCAATGCTATTCAGGCATGGTCAAACAAGCAACCAGCAACTATTAACCAGCAACCAGTAACCAACCAATTGCTATTCTGTTTTTTTCTTCAGTCATTTGAAATCTTTATAAAATCTGAGCAAAATACATCGGGTTAAAAGGGGTTTATTTTTGTTGTTTTTTACCTTTTGTAGAGATATAGCAAAATCGGGGCATTCGGCCAGGTGGTCTTGGGGAAGGCATGAAAAATCAAAGCTTTTGGAACAGGCCAAATATTGCATGACAAGGACCTAAATCCGGCTATAATTCCCGTTTAAATCGACAAAATTGACTTCATCAAGTGAGTCAGAGGTTAAATTTTCAAATTGTAAATATCTGGTTTTAAGATTTGTAATTGATTATAAAAAAATATTTTAAATAATTGCTTTTTTATTGAATAATTTATATTTTAGCAACGGAATTAGTCTATGGGTTTTGATGGTATGTGATATATAATAGTTATCCTACCATGTTTGTATGATATAGATTGAATTTCGGGAAGCGTTCTTTGAAGATAAATGTGTTCGGATTGCACTTCGACAAGCTCAGTGACCACAAATTTTCGCGAGAGGATTGCAACCTGAGGTATCGGGAGTCGCGAACGGAATTGATGATTTTATTATTGAAGTTATTTTTACATTTCAATTAACTATATATAAAAATCTGAATAACTGAATAGTATATATCATTACCGGGCCTGCATAACGCATTACCGGGTTTGCATAACGCATTACCGGGCTTGCATAACGCATTACCGGGATTGCATAACGCATTACCGGGTTTGCATAACGCAGTACCGGGTTTGCATAACGCAGTACCGGATTTGCATAACGCAGTACCGGGCTTGCATAACGCATTACCGGGCTTGCATAACGCATTACCGGGTTTGCATAACGCATTACTGGACCTGCATAACGCATTACCTGGCTTGCATTTTGCATTACCGGGTTTGCATAACACTTTACCGAGCTTGCATAACGCTTTAAAGATGGTGCATATAAGATGAATGTAATGCTTAACAGTTGCAATTATCATGAAGATCATATAAGTTGAATAATCTTATGAAAGTAGCACCTCAGATTACAGATGACTTGGGGCTTTATGATAATGGCAACTCATCCAATAGACAAAACAATAAAATAATTTAGTAATTAAATAATTTAAATCTCGCAAAAATGGAAAAAACAGATCTTGCACACATTATGGGGGCTGATAAATTTAATGCTATTTATCTCCTCAACAAAACAACCATTGAAACCATCGCAGGCGTGGCGACCCAATATGGTTTGTTTACTTCAAAGCGACAATTACTTAATGACGCAATCAATTGGGCGGCTGTGGAAACCCAGGGCAAAACTAAAGATGCAAAAATTGCACAGCTTACTATGGCGGCGCTGATTGTTAAATTTGCTCATAAAGGTCTTGCCAAGGCGCGAATTGCAAAAAATGAAGACTTTATAAAAGTGTTGGATAAGGAAATTTCGACAATTATGAGGCCGGCAAAAGTAGATTCTATAAAACTTTGCAACGAAGTAGTAAAATGTTTTGTTGACAATGATACCTTTTTTGACAATATCCTTCCTGCCGACATTGTTGCAATGAATAACGCAATATCTGCTTTTGATGCAATAAAAACCGTTACCGCCAATACTATTGACTTGCGCAAAATTGAAGGTACGGATGCAATTCACCTTTTGATCAAAGAGATTTATGAAATTATGCAGATCATTTATGATTTTGTGTATGGAGAATTTATTGACACCAATAAAACCCTTGTGGATGAATTGGAGGCATCAATGGCTATTAATGTTGAAGGCATAAGGCATACAGGTCTGTTGATTGTTTGTATGGACAAAAATTCTATTGAAAAAACAGCAATACAGGATGCCCAGGTAAAAATTGTTGAAGTGAATCGCACAGCAATAACCAACATATTAGGTGAAGCTACTATCATCCAATTTAGATCGGGAACTTATCATGTGGAAATTTCGAAAGCGGGTTATAAAACAAAAAAATCAGTGATTTATTTCAAGAGAGGTAGAATTGTGAAGATTGAAGGGGAAATGGAGAGGGAGTAGGAACAAAGAAGCAAATTCCAAATTCCAAATTCCAAGGGGGAAGAATTAATATTTGGGGAAATAGTGAAAAGATGGCGGGGCGCTGTGGTTTAGGGGCGCCCCGGCTATTAATTTAATGTGTAAGATTTGACAACTTTTAAAAATTCGTCAAATCTTGCCCATTTAAAGCAACTGCAATAAATAGCAGCATCAATATATCAATTACAGTCAGTGTTAACTGACTGATAAAAGAAAGAAATTCAGTAGGCTTTAGCCACATAAAAACTAACTGAGAAAGTACAATAAATATCAAGTAATATAAAACAAAACCACTAAAACTAAAATAAAAAAATGAAAGCAACAGCAACATTAAACCTAAAAGAAGTACCCGCCACATTGCGCGTGAATGGGACAATCATGACATATTCTGAAAATGATAAGGTAGAAATAAAAAAGGCTGTACCACAAGGAATAAACCCTACAATCTTGCTTCTCGATTTGAAAATAATTGAAAAAAGCGGACCTATGAAAGGAACCGATAAACCCTTTCAGTATGAATCATCAGAAAAAGGAGTAGAAAAATTCAAACAAGTTACGATACTTCAAGAGACAAAAGTATTAATTACAGTGAATGTTGAGGTGATGGGATAGAAATCCAGGTCAAATATAAAGACATTTAATACCATTTTTTACTATAAACCATGACCAAAAAACTTACCCTCTGTCTTTTATTCATCCTGCTCTTAAAGCAAAGCCAGGCACAGATAGCCATCGCAGTTGCCAAAGAAAATGATTTTCCTTTCAGCGCCATCGAATACAGGGTTGAATGGGGCTACGGCGATTATTTCGAAGCCCAGAAACATGCCTGCAAATACCTCGAAAACAAAGGTGATAAGAAAGTTCATTACCAACCCCTTGGCAAAGCCTTTTTCGACATAGATAGCGGATACTATGCTGTGATAAAAGCCAATTATACAGTGAACGGAAAAACCAAAATAAGCTATGGGCTTGGCGTGAGTGATACATCACAAGCCATTGCTGAAAAAAACGCAATTATCAACCTTTCCACTTATGATGGAAACTGGCTAAAATCCAATAAATATACAATTGATAAACAAGGGACCTTCGACAATTCGCCGCAGCGACAACTGATATGTATGTCCACAACCAAAACCTCAGCTTGCGGAGACAATGTGGTTAACTTTTCTTATATGAAAGGAACGTACGACAATAAAATGTACATGATGATTTATAAAGGCTTCATAAAACAAAACACCGATACCAGCACCCGGAAAAATTATGTGCGCCACATTCTAAGAAACACCGGGTATTTCGCTATCCTGAAATGCAACCAGAAATGCAGCGACAACACCATCCGTAGCTTCTACAAAGTGGTTGAAGCCGACACCGAAGACGAAATAAAACTATTGGCGCCTTTTGATGCTACAACCATATCGGAGGTGGGCGAAACAAAGTACTTTCTTTACAGCGAAATTATGGCTGCAAACGATAAAGTTGGCGGCTCCATTGATCAAGAAGCCCATGACTACTTATACAAGCTTCTTATAAACAAATACAAAAAAATACTTGAAAAATGGAAAGCCGGAGGAATAAGAGGGTAAAAAAACTAGAAAATGGTTCCGGAAAACCAAATAAATAAAGAGATTCAAAAAAGGCTTACTTATTTTTAAACCTAAAAATTACATATGAAAAAGATCCTTCCATTATTGCTTTTCGATATACTATTATTAATCACATTCCCATCCTTTGCCCAGTTTGAATAACAACCAGCAAAACAACGGACCAAGCAACAATCAGAATAATGGGCAGAACAACGGGCAGAATAACAATCACAATATTCATCATTAATGGAATTACCAAATTTGATAATAACTTTAAACAATCACAAAATGAAAAAAACAATCTTATTACTTTCATCTGTTTTATATAGTGTTATTTGTTTTGCACAATGGACTCCTTTGATTAGTAAAACAACTTACGATTTAAAATCAGTTTTTTTTACTGATCCCAATACCGGTTTTGTTGTTGGAGATAGTGGTACAATAAAAAAAACAATTAATGGTGGAATTAGCTGGAGTGCACAAAAAAGTGGCACCACTATTTGTTTACGTTCCGTTTATTTTATAGATGCTAATACAGGTTTTATTGTTGGAGCAGCTGGAACAATTTTAAAAACTACCGATGGCGGTGCGAATTGGAATGTACAAAAAAGTGGCACAACTAACCGTTTAATGTCAGTTAATTTTACAGATTCAAATACTGGTTATGCATGTGGTGGTAATGGTACAATCATTAAGACAACAAATTCAGGGATTACTTGGAATTCCCTTGCAAGTGGTACTACTAATTCCCTTCTGTCAGTTAATTTTATTGATGCTTATAATGGTTTCGCTGTGGGTTCATCAGGTACCATATTAAGTACTACTGATGGTGGCAATATTTGGGTTACACAAAAAAGTGGACTTAGTTCGAAAGCAAATGAAATTATTTCTTCTGTTACTTTCAATTCAGCAAATACAGGATTTGCAATTAGCTCTGATACAATACTAAAAACTATGAACGGAGGTTTAACCTGGATTGCACAATTAACAGGACTTAAATTTTACCATTCTATATTTTTTACTGATGCTAATAACGGTTATGTTGTATGCGGAAGTGGTGAGATTTTTAAAACAATTAATGCTGGCAAAGATTGGACTATGCAAGAAAGTGGTACAACAGAATATTTGTTGTCAGTATTTTTCGCAGATGCTAATACTGGTTATGCTGTTGGCAATAAAGGAACCATATTAAAAACTACAAATGGAGGTGGTGGAAACAATAATCAAAAAAATGGTCCAAATAACAACCAGAACAATGGACAAAATAACGGGCAACAAAACAACAATCCAAATAATCACCATTAGAGGAATTCCCCTGTTCGTACC
>CAZNRQ010000206.1:0-5897 GCA_964574845.1 uncultured Bacteroidales bacterium | reverse complement strand
AGAGTGGACCACTTTGTCGCGGAATTACTGGACCAGTTTGCGCGGAATTTCCAGGCTATCAAAAGTTGTCTTAATATCATCATCATCTTCAAATAGAAAGTTTTGTAAACTTTTCGAATCAGTGATCTTCAAGGTTTTTGCCTTAGAGAATGATTGTAGAACTTTCGCGAAAGATTTAAGATTTGTTTCTTTTGTCAAATCAAAGGGCAAAATTTGGTTTTTGAAAAGCAAATCAAAATAATCATTCACATTTTCTCTTTGATAAAAATCCTTAAAATGAATCTTATATTTATCGTAGAGATGTCTTTTAAGTTCAGGTAAATCATAAATATGCAGGTTCTCGCCAATAAAATCATTTGAAGTTAAGATTTGCTCAAAAGGTTTGAGCATGATTTTTTTGTTTTCAAAATCATCGCCTTGCTGAATAATAAATGGTCTTACTGGTGTGCGCTGCGCTCTTGAAATGTAAACTCCAATCGTCAGAAACTTTCCTTTTGATTTTTCAATATTTAGAAAACAAAATGCATGCTTTATCCAATCTCTTTCAAGTGGAATCGTTTCAATTTTCTTGTCCTTTTCATCCAATCCCTCAGTACCCGACTTCCATTCTTCTCTTAATGGAATAAAAATTAGTTGAAGTAAATCAGCAATGAGCGATTTACCTAAACCATTATTACCAGTAAAATCTGTTCTAACAGAATGAAGTAAATAATCAGCATTCTCATGCTGACGAATTCCAACAGTTGAAATGGAATATAATTTAGGATAATTGTCCATTGTTTAAAAATTCTTCAATTGATTCGACATTGTTTATTACATCTTTATAGAGGGAGCTTATTCTTTCTATACTTGGTAAAATTTCAAAATAAACTTCATCTTGATTTTTGAAGGCGACCCATCCAAGTTTCTCAAAATCTGATAATATTCTTCTCACCTTGTCTTTCACATCTTGTTCCTCTTTTATAGTGTAGTTCTGTTTTATCTTACCATATAATATTGCTTGCCACAGATCTTTATGTTCACTCTCTTTAAATATCTGTTCTAGTTCTTGCCATTGAAATTCTTTTTGTTCAAAGAATTTCTCTTTATAGAGGTTTAAAAACAGAATTGCAAAAATTACTTTCTCACTTTCCAATTCTTTACTTCTGTTTTCTTTGCCCAATTTTCCTTTTCCGTCTTCAGGAAAGTCTAAATAGTAAAACTTACCATTATCACTATTGTCTCTCACCAAATTCATTCCGAAAAATTCTTTGTAATATTCATCAAGACCTTTGTCATAATATTCATCAACAAATGAAAATATACGAATATCATTTCCATAGTCTTGAATGTGTCTCCCTTGTTTTAAAACAATATCTGCCTCTGCAAAATATTTTTTTGCTTGCTCCGTATTTAAGAATGGGAAGCTTTGATTTGCATTTTCCATAGCATTAAATCATCTTTGTTTTTTAATATTTCTTCTTTTTCAATAGAAATAAAATTGCTGTGCTTTTCTATTAATCCATAGCATACCTGAATCGGAACTTCAAGATTTTTTTCATGATCAACAATTTTATCAAACCATTGTTCGTATTCGATTTTATTTCCTAATTCCAATTCACAATTAATTTCATCTAACCATTTTGCTGTTGCTTCCTGTATTTCAAGTAATGCAATTCCTTTTTTTCTTTCACTTTCTTCATATTGTTTATCGTATTCCTGTTTCTGCGGTTCAGCCTTTGCATAAAATTGAAAATCAATTTTTGGTATTGCAAGAAATTTCAATGGTATAAAGGGCAAATACTTTCTTGGAAATTTTTCGTGTAAATTGATGCTTCCCTTTTCATATTTGCTTGATTTTAGTAACAGTAACAATAGTTTCTCAATCTTTATCTTAAATAGTTGTTTATGTTTTAATGTATCCAATAAATTCCTTAATCGCTTGGATGCTAATTGAATTTTATCATTGATTGAGATTATTCTTCTGTCGATATTCTGAAAAAAATTTTCCACTTCATTTTGCATAAGGGTAAATTCATCAAAGATTTCTTCTTTTATTGCGAATTTTTCTTTTGCATTTTTTATTTTATTAAGCGTTTCATTCTTGTAATCAATAGTATTTATTAAACTTGTTGTTTGTTTTTCAAGTGCAACAAATATTTCGGCATAAGATCCGATTTGTTCTTTAGGATTTTGCACATCAATTTTCAATAGATTACTCAATTCATTTATCCTATCAGCAACATCCCTATTTAACTTTTCAGTCTGAGAATAAATTTCATTTCGTGAGGGTTTAAAATGATTTTTAAACCAATAACTGAATGTCGTAATATTTATGAGGTCATCATCTAATAATGGTAATGTCCGTTTGAAAACATGATACAGTTCTAGCTTTATAATTTCAGGTTGAACTTCCTGTATTAAAAGTTTACAAAATTCTTTTGCAAAAACGGTAAGATGTATTTGATATTTATTGCCAATTCTTTCGGTAATAAAAAAATGGCTACTTATTTTTTTAAATAATACTTCTTTGTTTTTCTCCGATTCAATTTTTAGGAAATCAATAATATCATCAATGGTATCATCAAGGTCTTTTTGTTCAAAGTCCTCTGCAATTATACCTTTCTCAATTTTTTGGTACAGCCAAACAATAAGTAATAATGATTCCTTATTCTGTGGAAGTATATCAGCATAGCTTTTTGTAAGAGATATTAGAAGGTCATTTTCCATTAGAGATACACAAATTGTGTTTTAATTAACTAAAAGAATTCTAGTATTTTAGTGAGTCATGAATTCAATTTATAACAGTCCGTTATTTTTCAATTCTGTAATAATGTCTCTAACATCGGAAGTGTTTAGTCGGTCAATAAGTGCTATCTTATTTCCTAAACCATTCATAGAAGTCCCCATAACTAGACCTTTTTCTCTTGCACCTGAAATCCAAAATCTGTCATGAAAATCATCATTCTGTTTGTGAATAATATTTAGTGATGGTTTTTTCCCTTTTAAAGTAGATATTATCGCACTTTTTACTGTTGCATCAATCGCGTATGAATTAGTTACGATTATTAAGTCCTCAATTGTCGGAATATATTTGTCAAGAACTTGATCAATAAAATTAACATAGCCTGGTGTTCTTTGTTTTGCGAAAAAATAAGGGTCTACTATTATTAGTTCCTTATCTATGTTTACCCTATCCAAGTACGACTGAATTAATGGTATTATTTTATTGACAGGTGTACCTTTGGCTACAATTTGCTCCAAAATTAATCCAGATGAGATTAAACTCGAAAATCCATGTTCCAATAAATACTCTACTATTTCGTCTTTGAATGAATATACTACACTATTAACTTGTCCTATATCATAATCAGCCAAATTTATATCTTGTTTTTTTGATATTTTTACTATCAAGTCTGAATAGTCGAGATTTTCTTTTTTAGGTGTTAAAATCCAAATAATGTTGCTCATAGTCTTGTAATTTTAATAATGATAAATACTTTGTTTTTATTTTCTACACTTTTCCACAAATATATAATTTTTCATTCAACGATAAAAAAAAAACTCCCAAAACTTTTCTATTCCGGGAGTTCCTTTTTTATCTTGTTTTCGGACCCTAAGCCTGTCGAAGGGTCAACTCCTAAACCTCCAAAATATCCACAGCCACCTGTCCTACAACACTGCCATCCTCATTAGCAAAAAACATATAAGGCTTATTGCCAGCATCCAGATCAACACCCTTCACCTCTATTTCTGCACCAATTTCTAGTATTTTGGCATCAGCAGGGATTGTAACAGGAATATCCGGCGAAGCACTCATCCAATATTTTAGTTTATTACCTGCCAGATGTGTTATCAAATAGGTTAATTCCGGTTTAATTTCAAAATCTATCTTCACTTTCTTGCCGGGTTGCACATCCTTTACATACTCATCATCTTCCGGTGGAATCGGGGTAGTATCATCAGTACTCGTATCTGTTTTCTTATGTTCCCCTTTCAAAATAATATTCCGCGCGCGGAACCATTTATCATAAAACTCAAAATTTGTTTTCTTAAAATGCTCCATTAGCTTATCCAGTTTTTTCAAAATCTTATAAGCATCTTTCACCAACTGCCTTATCTCAGCACGTGCAGTTGCTCCCGAAGATATCACCTGCCTTGGTTTCGGAATATGCACCCTGAAAGCAACTATAGTATCACGCAGATTATCAATATCCAACTGTTTAATAATATAATCTGTGCCCATGGCGGTAATATTTGCATTTGCCAGGACAACTATGGCTTCGCAGGCATTAGCCTTTTCCAGGTCGCTCAAATTAGTCAGCGTCCAGCGGGTTACGTGCGAGTTCACCATCAACTCATTATTGTTCGTATCATCCGCATAATCGTAAAGCGACGAAGCTATCACCAAAGTACCGTCTATCATATCGGTCATTTTGATGCCTTTATCCGCGGTCACCCCTTTACTTTTAAAACCCGCTTCAATACATTTTCCAATGATTTTTATCCTCAGATCAGCTATTTTTGTATTCGCCTTTTCAAAGGGTTGCATAGCATTCCAAAGAGTATGGTAGTTTAATTGGCACTCTCCGCTCTGAACCAGAGCCTCAATTCGTGCATCTGTTCTTTTGTCCATGATAAATATTTTTTAGTTTATTGATTTATATCAATGCAAATATACAGATTTTTTTTAAAAAACAAATTTTTGCTCACAATTATTTGTTATTTTCTCAAATATTATCGTTTCTCTCTGTTAATTACACGTTACATAAAAACTAAAAAATCTCCTTCCCCTGTACATTTCCTCATACATCTTCCAATTAAGAGTACCATCGTAAGGGTGTGCACAACTCTGCTGGCGGGGAATTGCATTCCCCGTCTTTTCAATATGATTCCTTAATCTGGTAAATCTGATTAATCTGCTTAATCCGGGTTCAGACATCTTCCTTCCTGCACCAATCAAACCCCGTCCCGTCAATATTAAAAATCGTTCTGTAAATACCACACCTCGTCCTGTCAAACTCAAACCATGCCCTGCAAATATGACACCTTGTCATGTCGAAGTCTTAACTCGTGCTGTAAATATGACACCTCGTCATGTTCAAATCAAATCTCGTCCTGCACCAATTCAACCTCGTCCTGTCAAAGTTCAAACTCGTACTGCATCAATTCAACTTCGTGCTGCATCACATCAAACTCGAACTGCATCACATCAACCTCGTGATGTAAACGCATTTAATGTCAAATACTTACCAAAATCAAAATCCGTAGTACGGCTCCAAGCCGTGCTACGGATAACAATCTTATGCGCAATCAATAATGTCGCCCCTCTGGGGCTTTTAATGGGTCGCATATCCTTTTTTCTACCAAAATGCCGCCCCTCTGGGGCTGTCAAAAAAAAACTTCGACATTCAACATTCACTATTCATGATTCGATATTTCTTCAAATCTCTTCTTAGTGTAACCTTAGTGCTCTTAGTGGTTTTTCTTCGCTCTTTGCACCCTGAGCGTAGTCGAAGGGCGGTCTTCCGACTTCCTATTCAAAAAGTTCCGCCAACTCCATCCACCTTTCGGTTTTGGTTTCCAGCAGGGTTTCTATCTCGGCATAGCGTATGCCATAGGCGGCAAAATCTTCGGGAGAACCTTTGCCATGGTTCATTTTTTCGAGCAGTTCTTTCTTTTCGGTTTCTAACTGTTCTATCTCGGTTTCCAGGGTTTCGAACTCGCGGGTTTGTTTGTAGGTGGGCTTTTTGGGAGTATTATTATCGGTGTTGATTTTTGCCGGTTGCGGTTTGGAGACTGAAGATTTCTTTAGCAGGGCATCCTTTTTCTTTTTGTGGAGGGCATATTCGGTGTAGTTGCCCGGAAAATCCTTGATGCGGCCCTCGCCTTCGAACACAAAGAGGTGGTCGGTGAGG
>CAZNRQ010000205.1:4296-5923 GCA_964574845.1 uncultured Bacteroidales bacterium | reverse complement strand
ATTTCTTTGGTAAATAAAGACAATAGTCCCATTTTGGATTTTTATTTTAATGTTTAAAGTGTCTGATTCCCGTTAATACCATCGAAACACCATTTTGGTTACAAAATTCGATGGATTTATTATCATTAATAGAACCGCCCGGCTGAATGACCGAACGAATCCCATGTTGGTGCGCTATTTCGACGCAATCGGGGAAAGGGAAAAAAGCATCGGAAGCCATGACGGCTCCGCTGAGGTCTTTTTCGAATTCCGTGGCCTTGGTGATGGCCTGGCGCAAAGCATCCACACGGGATGTCTGGCCGGTTCCGTTGCCCAGCAGTTGTTTGTTTTTGGCCAATACGATGGTATTGGACTTGGTATGTTTCACGATCTTGTTGGCAAACAAGAGATCGGAGGCTTCGTCGGGCATAGGCGAAGTGAGGGTAACCGTCTCCAGATCGTTGAGAGATTCTGTCCTGAGATCCCTGTCCTGTTCTATCACTCCGTTGAGTAGGGATTTGAACTGTGTGGAGGGGTAGGTATAAGGTTTCAATTGCAGAATGATGCGGTTCTTGCGCTGGCAAAGCAGATCGAGCGACTTTTTATGAAAGTCGGGGGCAATGATGACCTCGAAAAACAATTTGTGAATCTCTTCGGCCGTTTCGGGATCAATGGGGCGGTTGCACACCAACACTCCTCCAAAAGCCGAAACCGGATCGCCTGCCAGGGCATCTTTCCATGCATCCTGCAGATTTTCGCGGCTGGCTACTCCGCAGGCATTGGTATGTTTCAGTATAGCAAAGGTCGGCTCATCGAAATCGGCTATCAGGTTGATGGCAGCTTCGATGTCGACCAGGTTGTTGTAAGAAATGGCTTTGCCGTTCAACTGTTCGAATACCTCTTCCATGTTGCCGAAGAACCTGCCCTGTTGGTGGGGATTTTCTCCGTAGCGCAGCACGGTGCTGGTGGGTATGCTCTTTTTAAAGACGGGTATCTGTCCGTCAGCATTGAAATAATTGAAAATGGCGGTATCGTAATGCGAAGAAACCTGGAAAGCTTCGGCAGCAAAATAACGACGGTCGTCCAAATCGGTTTCTCCGTTCTTTTCCTTCAGCAGTTCGGCCAGCTTGGCGTATTGTTTGGCGGAAGGAACTATCACTACATCGTTAAAATTTTTGGCAGCAGCCCTTATTAGCGATATTCCGCCTATATCTATCTTCTCTATGATCTCGTCTTCTGCCGCCCCCGATGCCAGGGTTTCCTCGAAAGGATAAAGGTCGACTATCACCAGGTCGATGGGTGGTATGGAATATTCTGCGGATTGTTTCTGATCCTCTGTATTCTCGCGACGCATGAGTATGCCGCCCATCACTTTGGGATGAAGGGTCTTTACGCGTCCGCCAAAAATAGAAGGATAGGAAGTCAGAGATTCAACAGCCACGGCATCCACACCCATTTTCCTAATATAATCGAGTGTGCCTCCGGTGGAATATATCTGAACCTGTAAACGATCCAATTCTGATATAATTTCATCGAGACCCTTTTTATGGAAAACCGAAATTAATGCGCTGCTAATCTTTTTCATGAAACTATTTCACAATTTTTTTGCAAATGTCCGAAAAATTATTGAACAAACCCTGTTTTAACT
>CAZNRQ010000205.1:2301-4286 GCA_964574845.1 uncultured Bacteroidales bacterium | reverse complement strand
CTAATTATTCTTTATAAAGATAAACAAATTTAGTCCCAAGTTAAACCAAGTTTAATCAAATATTTATAATCCCCCGAAATTTTACTATCGTCAACAATTTTACGTAATTTTATCGCCGGATAAATATTAAAAATAATTTAGGCTTTTTACGATATTTACACAGCTTGGTTACCCTTTTGACAGAAATTAAATGTTTTTATTTTTAAGACTCTTACGCGAAAGCTTCTTATTTGCATTTCAGGCGATTGTTGTCAACAAATTGCGCACTTTTCTTTCTCTTTTGGGGATCACTATAGGGATATTTGCTGTTATTGCCGTCTTTACCATTGTGGATTCAATGGAGATCACTATCAGAAAGAACATCGAAAGTTTGGGTAATAATGTTATGTTCGTACAGAAATGGCCCTGGGCTTTTGGGAGCGACTACCCCTGGTGGAAATACCTGAACCGCCCTCTGCCCACGCCTAAAGAGATGAACGAGATAGTGAAACGCTCAAACGGCATTGAGGCTGCTACCTTTATGTTGTCGGCCAACAAGACCATAAAACATCTGGACAGAAGTATTGATAATGCTGAAGTGCTTTGCGTTTCGCACGACTATGACAAAGTGTGGTCGATCAACCTCAGCGACGGCAGATATTTTACACCCAACGAATCGGCTGGAGGTAAAAATGTGGCCATCATTGGAAGTAGCATTGCTGAAACTCTTTTCGAAAATACCGACCCCATCGGCAAAAAGATAAAAATATTCGGCCGAAACCTGGAAGTGATAGGGATTGTAAAAAAGGTGGGCAAGGACCTCTTCGGCAACGGGACCGACAATCAGGTGCTCACTCCTATCAACTGGGCGCGAAATGTGATAGATATAAAATTTGAAGGCTATCAGCCCTGCATCATCGTTAAGGCCAAACCCTTTTATTCGAATGCCGAAGTAAAAGATGAACTGACGGGCGTGATGCGCTCCATAAGGAAACTAAAGCCCAGTGCCGAAGATGATTTTGCCATCAACGAAACGGATATTCTGACGAAAGGATTTGAAAGTATCTTTTCGGTGATGTCCATAGCCGGATGGATCATTGGGGGCTTTTCGCTGCTTGTGGGAGGATTTGGCATAGCCAATATTATGTTTGTTTCGGTACGCGAACGGACCAATATCATAGGAATTCAAAAATCATTAGGAGCCAAGAGCTATTTCGTTTTGTTCGAGTTTTTGTTCGAAGCCATTATTCTTTGCCTGATAGGAGGGGCATTAGGTTTGCTGTTGGTCTACCTCGGCACGGTGATAGTGGCCTCCGCTTTTGATATGGAGCTTACCCTCACGGTAGGTAATATTACACTGGGTATATTTGTTTCAGCCACTATAGGTTTGATATCGGGCTACATTCCTGCTTATATGGCCTCGAAGCTGGATCCTGTGGTTGCCATTCGCGCAGGAAACTGATCCTTTTTCCCTTAAATTATTTTTCTATTTGCGGATCGGTGAAAGGTTCTGTTTCTGTTTTCAGGTTGCCGTCGAGGTGGTATTTCTTATATGAATGAAGCGATATCATTACAGCTATCAAACATAAAGCCACCCCTGTCATAAAAGTTCCCGTAAAACCCACCAAACGATATATCCCTAACCCCAAAACCGGAGCAAAGAAAGACCGCAGGCCGGTGAAACTTAAATGTATGGCCTGATATTCTGAGGCCTCCTCTTTCTTACAAAAATAGGCAGAGCCTATGCTCCACAACAAAGACATGGTGGCAGCAAATATTCCGTTGAAGAACATCGCCAGCAACAAACTGTAGTATATCTTGACTCCTTTGATCCATGAAAACAAAGGAAAGTACTCTGTTAATCCTATAAAAAGCAGATAGAACATCAGGGAGGCAAAGGTGATGGCCGAAAACTTTCGGGGGTCCATTTTCCCCAGTAGTTTTCCGAACAAAGGCAGCAGAACAATGGCCAGTATGTTGTAAGAGTTTTTATAGAAGGCCACACT
>CAZNRQ010000205.1:0-2291 GCA_964574845.1 uncultured Bacteroidales bacterium | reverse complement strand
GAATAATTCAGACCCAGGGCCTGATTGAAATAAATGGCAATGACCGATACCGTACCCATAAAAGCAAAACCATAATACATAAAGCCCACCTCGAAATCGCGGAAAGGCTTGTTGCCCGACATTTTGTGCCGCATATCTTTGATCTGCCTCTTAATGGATTGCCACATGGGTATGGTCACGGATTCTATCATTTGTTTATTGTGCCTGATAGAAGCCAGCAGCCAGACAGACAACATCCCCAATGCCGATATAACAGGAAATACAAAGCGAAAAGAGTTTTGATCGTAATCGAGGAGCCAGCCGTAAGCAAAGGTAATGATCAGCATCACGATTTTGTTGGCAATGGTTGAATAGCTGTAAAAGACGCTGAAGTTCTCGTGTGTATAATTCGTCTTGAGGAATTGATTGATGGTAGGATAAATGATGGGATTGGCAAAATAATAAGCCAGAAAAATAGCAAGGAATATATAATGGTATACCCAGGCATTAGCCAGATGGCCCACATCCGGTGGAAAGAAGAGCAAAAGGAACAATGGTGCGCGTGTAACAATCCCCAGCCATACCAGGAATTTCTTTTTGTTCTTCATCCTGCGCGCCCACTCGTTGAGCAGTATAGAGAATGTCAAAACAAAAACACTGAACTGAAACAAAATACTGACACCCCAATCGCCTCCTTGCAGGCTTTTCAGGAAAACAAATTCATTCAGTGCCAACACCCCAAGGATAACCCCTTCGATAATGGAATAGGTAAAATGAAGGAAGAAGGTGTTCCTTTCGAGAGGGTTGAATTGTATTTTTCTGAATAAGGGCATGAAGTTTTGTTGCTGGGTGCAAAAATAAGCTTTCAATGCTTCACAGATTTGGGCATTGTTCAAATAATACAAACAAAATCCTGTGAAGTTTACCAATTTATAACGAATTTTGCCCAAAAGAACCCTCATGAAGTTTATTACAGAATTCCGTGACAAGACATTGGTGGAAGGCTTATTGAAGGAAATCCGGAAGACCTCGCATAAGGATATTGCCTTGATGGAGGTGTGCGGCGGACATACCATGTCTATTCATAAGTTTGGCATTCCGGCCATGCTTCCTGAGAATATCAGGCTGTTGTCGGGCCCCGGTTGTCCGGTTTGTGTGACGGATAAAAAGTATATCGACATTGCTGTTTTCCTGAGTCATCAGCCAGACGTAATCATTACCACTTACGGCGACCTGATTCGGGTTCCCGGGTCGCAGGGAACGCTTGATCTTTCGAAATCGGAAGGAAACGATATCCGCATTGTGTATTCGAGCATTGACGCCCTGCAAATAGCCAGAGAAAATCCAGATAAAAAGGTAGTGTTCTTAGGCATTGGTTTCGAAACAACCGCTCCCGGCACAGCTGTGGCCATTTCGAATGCTTATAAAGAAGGATTGAAGAATTTCTTTGTGCATTGTTCGCACAAGATCATGCCCCCGGCTATGGAAGCCCTGATCACCGAAGGGGTTAAGATTGACGGGTACATTTGTCCGGGGCATGTGAGTGCCATCACCGGCTCTGGTATCTATGATTTTATTCCTGCCAAATTCAAACTGGGGTGCGTGATAGCCGGTTTCGAACCCACCGATATCTTGCAAAGCATTCTGATGCTGGTCAGGCAAATTGAGAATAACGACACCAAAGTAGAGATCGCATACAAACGTGCTGTGAAACCCGAAGGCAACCTTATTGCCAAAGCCATGCTGGAAGAAGTGTTCGAATTGGGCGATGACTGGTGGAGGGGATTTGGAATAATCCCTCAAAGCGGATTGAAGATTCGTGAGAAATATAAACAATATAATGCAGAGGCGAATTTCGATATCAATGTTCCTCCAGCCAAGGAAGACAAAGGCTGTATTTGCGGTGAGATTTTGAAAGGGATGAAAAGGCCTGTGGATTGCAAACTCTTCCGGAAAGTATGTACTCCTGAAAATCCTGTGGGTGCCTGCATGGTTTCGAATGAAGGGGCGTGTGCGGCGTTTTTTCGCTACGGGGAATAAAATGCTAGTTGGTAGTTGGTATTTAGTATATAGTAGTTAGTATATAGAACATGTAAAGGGTAGAAAGTTATTATTAATTTAAATGCCGTAGAATAGTCAGAAAATCAATAATCTATAGACCACATACCACATACTAAATACTTAAAATAGAAACAAACAATAAAATGAAAGAAAAGACTATTCTTTTGGGGCATGGAAGCGGCGGCAAGCTTAGCCACGAGCTGATACAAAGCATCTTCTTCAAACATTTCGGTGAGAATGAGAAGCATTTT
>CAZNRQ010000204.1:0-5949 GCA_964574845.1 uncultured Bacteroidales bacterium | reverse complement strand
CATTATTAGTTCCCAATTACACATGGTCACCTGCTATGTCTCTGTCCAGTCCGAATGGACAGTACACCACGGCACGACCAATTTCAACTACCACCTACTCTGTGGTTGCTAACAATAACGGCTGTATCAGTACTGCTACTTATACACTTGTTGTAAGCCCATTACCTGATGTGAATTTCACTTCGGATGTTACGGAAGGTTGTATGGGGTTGAAAGTCCATTTTCAGGACCTCACTTCTCCTGCAGTTGACTCATGGAGTTGGTTGTTTGGAGAGCATGCTTCTGCCGGGAATACTTCATCTATGCAAAACCCTTTCCATTATTATGCCAATGCCGGAGCCTATGATGTAACTTTAGCCGTGGTAACAGTGGATGGTTGTAAAATGGGGATGACCTATCCAGACTATATCATTGTTCACCCCATGCCGGAAGCATCATTTGAACTAACTCCACAGGTGGTTAATGAGCTTGATCCCCTGGTGTTTTTTGGTGATCAATCTGTTGGTGCAACAGTTTGGAATTGGTATTTTGGCGAACCAGATCCCACTCATAATACTTCTTTCTTACAAAATCCCACGCATGTTTATTCAGATACGGGAACTTACACAACCACTTTAGTTGTATTTACTGACTTTGGGTGTTCCGATACCACAACACGTCAGGTAGTTGTTGAGCAAAATATCGCTTTCTATATACCTAATGCATTTACTCCGGGAGCTGATGGAAAAAATCCTAACTTCAGACCATATGGTGAAGGCATTGACATCAATTCTTTTGAAATGCGGATTTATAACAGATGGGGCGAACAGGTTTGCTTCACCCGTGATATGGAAAAAGGATGGGACGGTAAGATAAATGGCGGCAAATTGGCTGATCCCGGAATTTATTCCTGGATATTATCTTATAGTGATGTGAAATTTAAACACCATACTTTAAAAGGCTCTGTGATGCTTTTAAAATAATTTATTTTTAATTTTGCCACTAACCATAAACATTGTATCAATAGAGAAAATCTTAAACACAAATTATACCTTATGAAAAAAACATTATTGTTCGCACTTGTCTCAGTGTTGTTTCTTGCCAAAGGAATTTCACAAAACAACCATACTGCAAATACAACAAACTATAGTATCAAAGTAGAGCTCGCTGATTCAGTTAGAACCTTTAATATTATTTATGCCAATGGTGAAGAATTCCGAAAGAAACTGATGCTGACCTGGGGACGTCCGGGGATTCTTACAGCAGGAACTATCGAATGGACACCTCTTTCATTGCAAGGTATTGGAAACAACCTCAAGGTCACTCTTAGTGATGGTGTTGAGACAACAGAAAGTACGGGGACTGTATACAAATCTTTTGTGGATGATAACGCTAAATACAACATGTTAAATGATCTGCAGCCTAATCAGAAGAGGAAAATAACTCTTGTTTTTGCTAATCAGCAAGGCCAAAATATTGTTTCAACAAAAAGCATAGAAAAAGCCGTTATAGAAGCTATCGATCACATCGTAGCTAACGCCTGGTAGAAAAAAGTTCAGATAACATCCATAATTCCTGCTGCAAAATAGATCAGGAAAATTATACCTGTCATAAAGCAGGCTGATTGTATCATTGAAAGATACCAAACCAGTTTGACTTTAATACCTGTTAATTTATCATCACCCTCTTTTTCCATAATCAACAAGCTGATTATGGAGAATAATATGGTTATGCCAAATAATATCCAGGCATAGGCCAACTTATTGGGTATACAGATACAAATCTCATGAAATTTCTGGTATACAAACAAAACAGCAATAACTGTAGATACAATTATTGCTGTTGAAACAATTAAATATAGTTTCGAAAGACTGTTAAACATTTCTAAAGCACGAGTGGACTTTAGTCGTTAGTGCAGGTGGAGGTCACACCATGACGATTGGCATCAGCCTCAACATTATCTTTATAGGTTTTAATTTGCTTGGCCGTTCCGCATTCCTGTGGGTAAGGAACAGAAATTTTGCCTGTAGGTGCATAATCATATTCATAACTGCAGGTAACACATTTCTTACAGGATACAAATGCAAAGGTAGCAGCAAAAGCAACAGCGACTAATAATACTTTTTTCATGAGTGTTTGTTTACAAAATTTGAGTTACAAATATATAAACATTCCGTGAAAAACGAACTTTTCGTGTAAATTATAATTCCACAGACAACAAATTGCACCCTCTGATATCACTAAAATCGAAACGACCCAGAACCTCAAATGTTTTGTCGTGGTGTAAAATGCCGAGATCTTTGGTCGAAATGAAGGAACAGGTATGATAATTGGCCAGATCGATGATATTGATGCCTCCGGTTTTGCCTTCAGGGGCCAAAGCCATGGGATTGTTGGCTTCGCGTATCAGTATCTTCATCCAGGAGGGACATGCAAAGGCTCCGGAATCGGTCATATAAGCCTGCGACATCAATTCGGCCATGCTGTATTCGGAATGAATAGGACAGGAAAAGGCTTTGGATAGTACCTTATGAACTTCCACACGGGTCATCTCTTTCATTTTTCCTTTCATACCGCCGGTTTCAATAATGATGGTATTTTGAAGCGGGAAAGAATGCTGCTCCGAAAAATTTATCAAGGCATAGGTTACACCAAACACTATCTTTTTTGTTTCAGGATGGTCGATGAGAATTTCTGCCAATTTATTCTCTTCTCCCAGATAAAAACCACTCTCCTCATAGGAAGAAAGCTCTGCCAGATAATTGAGCATATAAGCCAGGGAAGAATCCTTATGGGTTCGGCTGTCAGGGGTTAACGCACAAATGATGTATTGCGAAGGCTCGCCATAAAAATGCGTAAAGCTCTTCAAAATGCTTTGACGATACACCTCTTCAGAGTATACATTATGCGTGCTTTTTACTTGTCCGGTGGTTCCGCTGCTTCGAAATACCAATTCGGGAAGGGCATCCGTCGAAGTGATCTTGTGTGTTTTGTAGAATTCCACCGGAAGGCAAGGTATCTGCGAATAATGCTTTATAGCACTGATATCCCGACAAACCCCGTCAACAAAAGTTCGGTATGGCTGATTGTTGTTATACTGAAACCGAAATATCTCAAGTGCCAGTTGATCGAAAGCAGTCTGTGACTCCAGACCAAATACCTTTAATTTATATGGATCGGAGTTCATGCGGTTTTTTTTTGTAATTTTATCTTCAAATTTATAAAAAATATCTGATGAAAAGGTTTTCCAGGTTTTTACCCCTGATAATTTTATCTGTTTTTTTCCTCAACGCATGCACACCTGAAGAAGTATTTCCACCCGAACCTGCTATTACCTTTCTCAGCTTTACTAAAAAAGCCAACAATACCACCATTGACGACAAGGGCATACTCAAAATATATTTCACCGACGGCGACGGCGATCTGGGACTGGACGATGGCGACACCATAGCCCCTTTTGATAAAAACAGCATTTACTATTACAACTTTTTCATCAAGTATTATGAGAAGCAGCACGGGAATTTTGTGGAAGTTACCCTCCCTACTACTTTCAATTCGAGAATACCCCGACTAACTTCAAAAGGTAACAGCCCTTCTGTAAAAGGGGAAATAGAACTGGAAGTATTTATTAACAATCCTTTCTCGGCTTTCGACACTATAAGGTTCGAAGCATCAATTTGCGATCGCGCATTACATATCAGCAACACTATCACCACACCAGAGATCATAGTGCAAAAGCATTGATTTTTTTGTAAAAACAAACTTCTTAAATTGAAACAGAATCCTCAGAACAAATTTGAGGAGCGCTTTATCATGCCCCTGTAATGCTCAATAAGATCGGATTTTGAAATGATTCCTGCGTATTTGCGTATGTCGAGCACCACCAGATTCCAGGCTGTCTGGGTTTCGAACTTTTCCATAATCACAGCCATATGATCGGTAATTTGAACTGTTTCTACTTTTGTATCCATTAGATCGCTTACCAAGATCTCGTCGTGAAGTTCGGGTTTGAAAATATAGGATTTCAGATCTTCGAGATGTATAAGTCCTTTAAAATTATTGAAGGAATCAACCACAGGGAAAATATTTCGATTACTCTCTTTGAATATCTCAATCAGCACCGATAGTTTTTCGTTCATATTGACAACCGGAAAATCGTTATCCACCAGATCTTTCACCTGCAATAGGTTTAGGGTGTTCATGTCCTTATCTTCGGTCATGAGTTTTCCTTTCTGAGCCAGCTTCTTTGTATAAATAGAATGGGGCTCGAAGTAACGTGCGATGAAATACGATAGTGCCGAAACAAGCATCAGCGGAACGAATAAAACATAGCCGCCGGTTACTTCTGCTATGAGGAATATGGCCGTCAATGGAGCCCTGACCACGCCACTCAGCACTCCTGCCATGCCCACGGCTATGAAATTGACCGTGCTCAGATGCATCAATCCTGTTCCATTGATAAAAAATGCCAGAGAAAATCCTATCAAAGCTCCCGTAAATAAGGAAGGGGCAAATATTCCACCGTTGCCCCCGCTGCCAATGGTGAGTGCCGTAGCGAATGATTTGATGAGTATGATGGCTGCCACAAATATCAGAATTACTCTTCCGTTGGAGGCATATCCCTCGAAAAAGCTGTTGGCCACCAAAGGAGCCTGGGTGTTGTTTAGCAATACTTCAATGGTCTTGTAGCCTTCGCCCCAGAGCGGAGGAAATACAAATATCAAGGCGCCCAGCAACAGACCTCCCAGTATGGGTTTCAACAAATGATTCTGTTTTTTGAGTTTGCTTTCGACAAACAAGGTGGTTCGCGACATGTAGACAGAAAACAAACCGGTGATGATGCCCAGTAATATATAAAAAGGTATGGCTTCGATATGCCACTTATCGGTGACCAGATAGAACAATTGACCGCGATAAATGAGGTTGGTTAGAATAGCCGATGAAGCTGCGGAAATCAGTAAGGGGATAAAGACCGGAATGGAAAAATTGGTGAGCAACACCTCCAGCGCAAAGACCACTCCGGCTATGGGGCTGTTGAACACTGCCGCGATACCCGCAGCAGCTCCGCAACCCAGCAATACTACCCTTTCGTTTTTGCCCATACGAAACCATTGTGCTACATTAGAGCCTATGGCCGAACCTGTAACGGCAATGGGGGCCTCCAATCCGGCCGAGCCTCCCAATCCAACGGTGATACCACTGGTGATGATGTGCCAGTAGGTTTTGCGGCCATCCACCTTGCCCGAATTCCACGAAATATCATAAATAATACTTCCCAAGCCTTTGTCGAAACGGCCTTTGAAAAAATATTTTATCAGCAGAAAAGTGATGGTGATACCGGATAAGGGCAGTACAATGTAAACAAAGCGAACCGAACGGTAATGCGCCACCACCGATGTCAGGTACTGCAAATAGTGTACTCCCAGCTTCAGGATGATGGCGGCCAGAGCAGATATCACACCCACAATGATGCTGGCAATGATCAAAAAATTGCGGTTACTGATGGCCTTTAGCCGCCAGAACAGAAACTTGTTGATGAGCGTATGAGCACCTGTTTTTATATCTTTGACCGAATCGCGGGACGACATGTTGCTAATTAATTCGAGGCTAAGGTATCGAAAATTTGGGAAACTGATGGTGGTGAGGATGGAAAATGAGACGGTAGGCAAAAGTCAAAAGACATGAAGCTCCAAAAAAACAAAAGACAAAAAACAAATAATGACCAATTTTCAAAATAACAATTTTCAAAACCTTCAGCATCCCACGGTTTGAATTTTGATTATTGATTTTTAAGAATTTATTTGAGATTTGGTGATTGTATTTTGAGATTTCCTTTAGCAATATGGCCATCCGCCACGACGGAGCCAATAAATAAAAGTTCATTATGAATTAGTTCTAGTCGTTCATGCGAATCTATTTAAAGATTTTTTCCCTCAGAAATAATCTGCCCGATTTGTCCCTCTTATCAAT
>CAZNRQ010000203.1:0-5959 GCA_964574845.1 uncultured Bacteroidales bacterium | reverse complement strand
CCTCATCAGTTGCGCCGATGTGGTTATTCATGCGGCAGCCTACATTTCTGTCAACCAGAGCAACGATCAGCTCGTTATCGATACCAATGTCAACGGAACACGCAACATCATTGCCAAATGCCGCGAACATAAAGTGAAACGTCTGATCCACTTCAGTTCCATTCATGCCTTCAATGCCTATCCCCACGAAAACCCATTAGACGAAACCCGCGACCTCGTCATCAACCACACCTATATTTACGATAATACCAAGGCACAATCCGAAAAACTGGTGGCCGATGCCAATGACAGCGAGCTGGAAACCATTATCCTTAGTCCCACTTCCGTAATAGGTCCATTTGATTTCAAACCGTCTATGGTGGGTCGTTCGCTCATCAATATTTATAAGAAGAAAGTCCCGGCACTCATACAGGGTGGCTACGATTTTGTAGATGTCCGCGATTTAGCTGCCGGCACAGTAAATGCCATAACCATGGGCCGTCCGGGCCAAAAATATCTCATGTCAGGCAAATGGCACAGCATTGCCGAATTCGGCGATCTGATACAAAAAGCCTCAGGCGTAAAGCGCCCCGCATTTATTTGCCCCATATGGTTAGCTAAATTAAGTTTGCCTCTGGCAAAACTCTTTCTCAACGAAGAGATACGTCTCATCTTTAACCGCCAAACCCTCGAAATCCTCGAAGATGGCCACCGCAACATTTCCTCAGCCAAGGCGCAAAAAGAATTGAATTTCTCATGCCGATCGCTCGAAGCAAGCATCACCGATTCATTTCACTGGTTCAAAGAAAACGGATATTTATAAGTCCCAACCCCACACACTATGTTTACAGCGATCACCTTCAATTATATTGTACTGGCTTGGTTATTGTCAGGGTTACTCATTTTCGGAGTATTATTTAAAATAACAGCCCCTTACGGGAAATTCATCAGCAACAAATGGGGCGCCATGGTCAACAATCGTGTAGGTTGGATCATCATGGAATCTCCGCCTATATTGCTTTTCTCTTATTTTTTCTGGTCCGGTCATAACTACACCAACGTAGTTTGCCTCACGCTATATCTTTTATGGATGATGCATTACATCAACCGCGACCTGATTTTCCCTTTCCGTATCAAAACCAAAGGAAAAAAAATGCCGGCCATGATCATGGCTTTTGGACTTATTTTCAATGGATTTAATACCTTTTTCAATGGATATTATTTGGGACATCTGGCTAATTATTCCATCGATTGGTTTCTTGATCCAAGGTTCATTGTAGGTTTAATAATTTTTGTGTCTGGTTTTGGAATCAACATTCATTCTGATAACGTACTATTTAGCATCCGTAAAAACTCCCACGATTATCAAATACCTTATGGAGGTATGTACAAGTTTATTTCTTCACCCAACTATTTGGGCGAGATGATGGAATGGCTGGGATTTGCCATGATGTCGTGGTCGTTGGCAGGATTATCTTTTGCGGTTTGGACGGTGGTAAATCTATTGCCCAGAGCTATATCCAACCACAAATGGTACAAGCAGCATTTTGAAGAATACCCCACTGACCGTAAAGCCATCTTTCCCTTCATCTGGTAGATTTCAGGCTCTAACGAACTGTTTCATTCAACTCAAAGAATATCTTAAGTCTTTCGACGAGATTTCTGTGCATTCTGAATATTAAATTCTCCTGGTTACTGACTACCGATTCCGGTACTATAACCGGTATAATAATTTCCTGTTCCACGGGTGTATTTACCTTTTTAACTTCAGATTTCATTTGATTGTTTCTGAATAAATTCTTATTTTTGCTTTTTGGGCTGTATATTTCCATGATGTTTAAAATAAATTGTGATTAACGGATTCGAAATTTGTGAAGCAAAAATAATATCATAATGCTTTAAAATAAAGTAAATTAAGCAAATTCTTAATAAATTAAACTTAATAAAAAGCCTAAATTTATTTAGCTTTTGAAAATTAACTTAATTTTTATTTTTCTTAATTCTTGCTTATTTTCTTATTTTGTACTATATTTGTGCAAAATTTTTTACGTTGGAAAATTTCTCTTTCAATCAAACCGATATTCATAATGTGCTCAGCAGGGCTTATGCCCTGGTTCCGGGTATAACTAAAGTTATGGCTATTAGTTGCGAAAGCTTTGGAGGAGAACCTGAAATCTACTATATAGACTATCCTGCGGCCAAAAGTACACACGAGCAATTATTGCCCGACGATAAAGTGATAGAGAAGATCTCTGTTATGCAAAAGCAAAAGATCACCTTCGAATGGTGTTCGGTTGACGATTTGCCTTTCAATGTCGAAAAGGCGAAGATCAAATCTTTGAATGTTTTTGATGAACTCGAGAAGAACATTCTGATGTTATCCATACCGAGACCTTCCAACAAACCCAACGACCTCTATTTTTTCTATTTTCACGAGAACATCAGTAATTTCACTATTACGCATTCGCAGCGCCCACTGAACCAGGAAAACAAACTCATAGTGGGTTCCCTCCTGTTCAATTCCGTTTCTACCATGCTGGATATTATACGCAGCGATAAAGTTGCTTTCGAAGCTTTCAAAGGCAATGTGAATCATGTGATTTCTTCCATGGAGGAAGCCAGGGCCACTATTGAGAATTACCGCGAAAAACACAATGATGTTATGCTGAACTATGCGCGTGAAATTATTGCAGAGCATTCAGCCAATTATAGTCGCAACCGTTTTCAACTTTCGGAAAATGCCATTTCCAAGATCAGGAAGTTCGACGGAGATATTTCGTCCTTCAGAGATGCCCTGAGCAATGCCTTGTTGTTCACCAGCAGCATACGCAATAGCGCTGACCACCATGAAATATTGATAGACGACTATCATCTGAATTTTAAAGAAGTCAAACTGCCGGAGCCTAAGAAGATCATTCAACAGCCGGCCAGTCGTCAGGCAAAGACCATGTTGTGGCTGGATAATTTAGAGAAAGCGGCCCAAATAGTTTATGAGAATAAGATGCCTCTCACAGGTAAAAACGTTGCCGAAAAATTTGATCCGCCTATCACCGCGCCTGCCATAAGCGATAAACTGAAGAACCATCGCAGGACCATCAAAGATCTGATGGCTGCCCATCCTGATAAATGGACACTGGTGCGGAACGAGTTCAAGCCATTGATCAATATTCTGGCTTCGCGCTTCAATCCCGAAGATATCATAAAAGAAGATCAGGCCTGAGATCAGTATTTAAATACCAATAAGGGTACGTTTACATTAAAAAGCATCTCTTTGATAAAACTCTTGTTGAAAAACTGAAACAGGAAATTTCGCTTTTTCTCACTCATCGCTAATAAATTGACCCCCTTACTTTTTATAAAGGAATTGATGCTTTTTGGGGCATCATGGCTTTTAATGAGAGTGCAATCTACTCTATAAGAGCTGTAGATGTCTTTCAGTTTGTCCGTCAATTCGTCGAGCATTACCTGGCTGACCACGCTCTTTTCGTGTTCCAGGTGCACACAATGTATTTCGGGGTTGAAGATGCCTGCAATGCTCATTAATTTCCTGAACGAAGAAAAATCCTTTTCATCAAAATCGGTGAGGTATATGATATTGAAGTTCTCCACCGCAGCAAACTTAAAGTCCTTAGGAATTACCATTACCGGAATATTGACTTTTTCAATGGTATTTAAAGCAACGCTGCCTGCCACATAGTTTTTCGATTTGCCCAGACCCTTGGTACCCATTACAACCATTGCAGATTTAAATTTCTTACAAAAAGCAGGAATACCTCTGAATGGATCATTCGCAATAAGATGAGTACTGAACTTTACTTTTGATGGTAACTTTTTTGAAACATAATCAGTAATGCCTTCCTTAAACTTCTGCATCTTTTGTTTTGAGATCAGCAGATCGTCTTCCAGTATATTTCCCATTTCGATCTGGTAACTGAAGGAATCAGGAAATACATTGGCCATGGGCTGAACCGGATTGTAAGTATAGACGAATTTCACCTCTGCTTTCAGATGCACTGCCAGCCATAAAGCAAAATGTGCCGCATTTAGGGAATCGTCGGAAAAGTCGACCGGACAAATGATCTTATTAATACTTTCTGCTTTCTTTTTCAGTATCTTTTCATCTTTCCCCACTTCATTATCGAGCGAATGCATCAATTGCAGGGCCTTTTTCAGATCACTGTCTTTCACTAAAACATTGACTCCTGAAGCGATGTCGGACTGTATCAGGTTGACATTTGCCAGATAGGCTTCTATACCCTCTGCCTCAAGCCTGCTTTTCAACAAAATGGCTTTATAATAGAGACAGGATGTCAGGTTTACCAGTTTTGTTTTCATGGTTTCAAATTTTCAATAAAAATACGGTATTTTTGCTGAAAAAGCAAGAAAAATCGTAATTATGTTATCCGACCGACAATTGTTCTATCAGTTTCTGGCTCAAACCTCAGAATCGCCTTTAGCCGTCGAAATCTCCGGGGCTGATGGTATTTACCTCTATGGCCCGGATAAGAAAAAGTATATCGACCTGATATCCGGAGTCTCAGTATGCAATGCAGGACACAACAACCCCAAGATAGCTCATGCAGTGACTGAGCAACTCAAAGCCTATTCGCATCTGATGGTCTATGGGGAGTTCATACAATCGCCCCAGGTGCAGTTTGCCGATTTCCTGACCTCCCTCCTGCCCGAAAAGCTAAACAACGTATACTTTGTCAACTCGGGCAGCGAAGCTATAGAAGGTGCCATGAAACTGGCCAAACGCTATACCGGAAAAACTGAGATCATTGCCTGCAAAAATGCTTACCACGGAAGTTCGCAGGGTGCTTTGAGCATATTGGGCAACGAAGAAATGAAACAATCCTTCCGCCCGCTGCTGCCCGATATCTGTTTCATAGAATTCAATAAGGAAGATGATTTGCAGCATATTTCGGAGCGCACGGCCTGTGTGGTCATGGAAGTACTGCAATCTGAAGCAGGAATAATACTCCCTGAGGAAAATTACCTCTCGAAAGTAGCCCAAAGATGCCAGGAGACCTCTACCCTACTGGTGTTTGATGAAGTTCAGACAGGCATCGGCCGTACCGGAACTCATTTCGCTTTTGAACAATATGGTGTGGTACCTGATATCCTGGTTCTGGCCAAGGCACTGGGTGGCGGATTGCCTTTGGGTGCTTTCATCGCTTCCAAAGAAATTATGCAATGCCTCACCCACAACCCTGTCCTTGGGCATATCACTACTTTCGGTGGTCATCCGCTCAGCTGTGCTGCCGGACTGGCTTCTTTCCGTTTCCTTACGGAAAACCATTTGATAGAAAGTGTGGCTTACAAAGGTGAATTGTTCTGTCAATTGCTTGCTGATCACCCCAAGGTGAAAGAGATTAGACATAAGGGCCTGTTGATGGCTGTGGAACTGGGTGATGCAGATAAGCTTCAGTCGTTTATAAGGCTGGGGCTTAACAAAGGAATCGTATCGGATTGGTTCCTGTTCTGCAATACCGCCTTTCGCATCTCTCCCCCTCTGATCATTACTGAAGAAGAAATCCACCTGACCTGCGACTTAATCAGCCAGGTTTTGGATGAGTTATAAGAATCAGTTTACTTCAGTATACAGCGGATAATTTCCCTTATTCTTTCGATATCCTTGGAATTGAATTCCCAGAATACCTTTTCGTCGCCCACATCCAGCTTGAGGCTAATGGGTGCAACTGTCTTTAGCCTGACTATATCGGCTGAGCGAATGGGATATTCAGGGCTGTATTCCGACCAGGTTTGGTCGCTGTAGTGCGCCACAGGTTTGGTGGTGCCGGTTGTTTTCAACACAATATCAAATCCACCTGACATTTTAATAGTAACTATTTCCCCGCGGGTGATGACGGTCTTTATAGCTCCAGCTATCCAGAAGTTTAAGGTAAGTGTGTAAGTGGTGTCGTTGCGCGAAATAATGAAGTAGAAAGTATCGGTTCCGTTGAGTTTGGTTTTGATC
>CAZNRQ010000202.1:0-5982 GCA_964574845.1 uncultured Bacteroidales bacterium | reverse complement strand
AAATCACTGCTTCCAGCCTCGATATATTAGGAGCTGTATATACTACTCTGGGCCAGTTTGATAAAGCCATAGAAGTGCAGACAGAAGCTTTGGAGGTTTGTTCCAAAATGGATGCTCCGGAAACTATATTGCCTAATGTTTATCGTAATATTGCCAGAACCTATTATCGTCAGAAAGATCTGGATAAAGCACTGGAATTTGCCAACATTAGCTATGAGATGGCTGAGAAAAGCAAGATTTGGGTGTACATGGATATTTCTGCAGGATTGTTGTCTAAGGTATATGCGGAGAAGGGAAATTATAAGAAAGCTTACGAATATTCCGAAATATCAATGGGTATCAGATCGGACACCCGTGATAAGGAAATTGCTTATAAAATTTCTGAGCTAAATGCCCGTTACGAGAATGCAAAGAAAGAAAGATTGATAGCAGACCAGGATAATAAGTTGTATCAAAATCAGATGCAAATGCTTAAGGACAAGACCCGTCTGGAGATCATGCTTTTTGCTTCTGCAACCTTAATTACTCTAATCATTGTGCTGGTCATTTTCTATATGCAGAAGAGGCGTAATCACATGAAAATGATGCTTCAGAACCAACTGATAGTTGAGAAGAACGTTGAAATGGAGCAATTGACCAAAGAGGTAACCCTGCAGGCATCAGAACTCAGAAAAACAAACGAAGAATTACTGAAATTAACTTCCTTTAAGGTCTTTATGACCAATATGATGGTCCACGATCTGAAGAATCCTTTGAATTCCATTATTGGCTTTTCGGAGTTCCATCCTGATGATGTTCACTTTTCGTATATCAATCATTCTGCCAAAGGGATGCTTAACCTGGTTTCGAATATTCTGGATATTCAGAAATATGAAAGATCAGAAATGCAGGTATTGAAACAGAAGCAGCCTGTGTCAAGGGCTCTGCAACACGCGGTGGAAGAAGTGAAGATAGCTTTGGAGATGAGAGAATTGAAGACTGTCATACAAATAGATGAATCTTTGGAAGCCAACTTTGATTCAGAGATCATCAACCGGGTTTTGATCAATCTGTTGACCAATGCGGTAAAATACTCTCATAAGAACAGCAGCATTACATTGTCAGGCAATCCGGAAGTTATAAATGAAAAGCACTATGTTAAGGTTTCGGTTCATAACGAAGGCGACCCCATTCCGGTAGATAAGCTGGAAAAAATCTTCGATGAATTCTCTGATATTAATGCCCGTAAACTGGGAGTATCATATTCCACAGGTTTAGGGCTTACCTTTTGCCGCATAGCCGTAAAAGCTCACAATGGGGAAATGGGAGTAGAGTCAGCCGAGACACATGGCACTACTTTTTGGTTTACTCTGGAAGCCTGATTATCTTAATCTTTTCTGTACGAAACAGGGTGGTTCAGTATCAAATACTGGCTGTCTTTCAGTTTTAGGACTTGTTTGAGTTTACTTTGGTCCATGGTAGCCCTCGGACGAGTTGATAACCCTACAGAAGCGCAGAACACAGAAATATTCTGTGATACAATACCTGCATCTTCTGCGGCCCATACCAATCGTGTAGAATCATTTCCGCGGCTGAATCTGGAAATATCGGAGACCAACACGCAGTATAATGGGGGAGTCCCGACTATTTCCTGCTTCCCGGCACAGGAAATACGATTATCGCCTTCAGTAATCAGATTTAGCGAGTGCTTTTGCGCATCGTATAAATACGCGCCGGTTTTCATGAATACATACACATCAATGTCCTGAGCGTTGATAGCTGAAGGAGCTGTGCGTTTTCCGTTGGAGGGACGATTGATACCATTGGCAGCCCATAACAGATCAGAAATATCCTGAATTTTTAACATACTGCTATCATAATGGGTTGCCGAAGCTCTGTGAGCCAAAGCTTTCATAACAGGCATGCCGCGGTTGGTATCAGGCGGATTTAAAGCTATGTTCTTTGTTGTCTGTGCAAACAAAGAAGTGGCTAATATAATAAAGCAGAAGCCAAGTATACTGTTTCTCATTGCCGGAGATTTATAGTAAAAGAAATCTATTCTTTATTGATCAGGTTCATGATCTCATCGAGCTTGGGTGAGAGTATGATCTCTGTTCTGCGATTGCTGGCTCTGCCTTCCGGTGTGGCATTGCTGGCTCTGGGTGAGAATTCTCCGCGTCCGGATGCTGTCAGGCGCAAAGCGGATATCTTGTATTCATCGGTCAGTATACGAACTATGGAGGTGGCACGGGCAACACTCAAATCCCAGTTGTCGCGATAAACTGCCGTTTTGATAGGAACGTTGTCAGTATGTCCTTCCACTAGTATGTCGATATCAGGATTCTTGTCCAAAACCTCTGCCAATGCTTTGATTGCCGCTTTTCCTTTGTCCTCTATGGCAGCACTGCCCGATTTGAATAAAAGTTTGTCGGACATGGAAACGTAAACCTTGCCGTTTTTTATCTCCACTGAAAGTTCATCTGATTGAAATCCCAATAAGGCATTCCTGAGAATATCATTCAGTCGTTTGGTTATAGAATCCTGTCGGGCCAGTTTCTTTTTCAGATCGTTTAGGGCTTTTTCTCTTTCGGCCAGCAGGTTCTCTTTGGCAATCAACTCATCTGATTTCTGTTTCAGTGTGGTGTTGAATTTTTCTGCCTCAGACAGTTTATCGTTGGTAAGGTCTTTATACTGTTTGTCCAGATTCTTATAGTCTGTATTGAGCTTAGCCAGTTCGTTGGTTCTTGTGTCCAAAGTACTACATAATTGATCTCTTTCATTTAGTACATTTTTTACCCGTTTTGATAACAGAAATTCTTTCTTCGTGGGCTTGGGTTGTCCGCATTGATAGAAAGGCTTACAAGAACTAAAGATTAACACAATGGCTACTAGCAGAAGGAATACTTTTTTCATAAATTCGTTTATTGGTTGATATTCATAAATTCTTTGAAGAATAATTACAAATTTAATTCTTTTTCAATAGAAACTCTTCTATGGTCTTTTAAAATAATGATTGAATCAATAACACAGGAAAATTAGCTTATTCCATAATATAATATTGTAGTTTTATTTTTAAACTCTTATTCAGCATAAAAGAAAACTCCGGCATCATTGCCTCCATCATTAATCTTGCCTTTGAATGTCTCATCCATAACCACTTTATATTTGGATGATAATACGCGGGGTTTTAAATAACGGGCAGTAATCTCAACACTATTGTCGATTCGAACTTTTATCTTTACATAATTATAAACATAGCCGTATTTAGGATGATTGATGAGCACCGTTTGCGAACTGGTTACAAAGGAAGGAACTTTTCCTTTGAATACTGTTGAGTCGAAATATTCATAAGTATCTAATCGCATACCGCCAATAGCATTGGGCGATTCTTTTTGTTCTTTACCATCGGAGAATAATTTGCATTTTCCGTAATGAATAACTGCCTTCACCGATTTGCCAGATGTGAGGGCATTCATCAACTGATCAAAATTGTTCAGGGGAGTTTGGGCTGAAACTACCCGGGAAAGCAGCAGGGCTGCAAATAATAAAAATGTTTTTTTCATTGGTAGAGGAATTAATGGTAACGTTATTTTGCAATACACAAAAATAACCTAATTAATCTTAACAACATAAGGTCATAGAAACATAGAGGAGAATTTACATCAATTGGAGAAGTCGATCTCAATGTTGTATTTGCCCAATAGTCCTGATAACCCGGTTAAAGCAAACTTCGCTTTCCTGATTCGGTTTATCTCAGGATCAATGGAATAGTTGACCGAAGTGCGCAAATCAGCTTTTTCGAGTTTTGTGTTATCGAATTGTGCATTCAGCAGGTCGCAATTATCAAATAGGGAAGAGGTCAGGTCACAATCCGTAAAGTCGACATCATTTAGGCTCGTTTTGATAAAAGAAGTATTACGGATATTGGCCTGATAAAATGAAGAATGGTTGAGATTGCATTTTTCGAAAGAGAAGGTCATTCCAAATTCGTTGCAATTGGAAAACTGCACTCCCAGCATTTTACAGTCTTTAAACGTAACATCACGGAAAGTAGTGTTATTGAGAGCAACCATACTTAAGTTGCAATCGCTGAAACTGCAATCAATAAATTTTATCCCGCTAACATCTGATTCCAACAAGTCGCAATTCTTATAGATGCAGTTCTCGTAGGTGCCTTTGGCTAGTTTGTTTTTCCTGAAATCTTCTTTTTCGAAGGTTTTATTTTCGATAAATACAGTTTCCATGGTTTATTTAATAATTAGAAGGCTCTGATAGCTCTTACGGCATAAAGGTTGGCCTTGTTCCCATAAGCTGCATAACCATTTCCTGCTGTAGAATAATACCATGCATTGCCTGCACCTGAAGGAGCATATTCTGTGCTCGACCAATAATTTGCTGCTGTAAAACCTCCAATTGAGGTCTTTTTGGAATAAAGAACGGTCAGTTCAGCTTTGGAGGGTAAATACCAGTCGCTATATCCTCCCAGTACAAGATCCTGACATAGTTTGGCGGCATAGTTACCAGAACCTTGTGTGCTGACAATAGTATTGGTATTGTTGCTGCCGCCAGAATTCGAAGTAGCTCCGGTTACCATTGAACTTCCATTGTACCATTGCACGCCTGAGCTTAGGTCGGAAGGAGAGGCAATGATACCATGAGTTTCACCTGCCACATAACCGGGCTCACCCGATTGATAAACATAGGCAATGATACCTCCCTGATAGTTTTGGCCAACAGCCAGATTAAATGTGCACGAACCATCATCTTCAGTGGCATTGGAATTGTAATTAGTTGCTGTGGCGTCGGTACATCCAGTCACTTTCTTTTTACAACTATTGAATGAAACCATGCACGACAGGATAAGGAGGGTATAAACAATTTTTTTCATATTTTTGGTTGAGTTTGTGTCTTATGTATTATAATAATTATTTGGCTTTTAGTTCATCATAAGTTATTTTCGAAATACCGCTCAGTATTTCGGGCAGTTGTTTCAAATCTTTACCTTTTGTCATTACACCTAACAAATATGGACGATCTTTCATATAAACAATTCCGAATTCGTGAAGTTCGGCAATTCCATTTTCCATTCTTTCGCCAAACTTATGAGCCACCTTAACCGAGGGATCGATGCCTTTTAGCAGCCCATCTTTATATGTGCTCTGCGTGAGCAACTTTAAAGCATATTGCGACATAGTACGATCAAGGTATGAGGCATTATAAAGTACGCGGAAAAAGCGCGAAACCGAATTGATGTTGGCTATGAAATTGGGTCTATGGTCTGGCCCATTATTATTATCAGTCACCATAGGGATGTCAAAATCTTCGTTCAATAGTCTGAAAGTTTGTTTTCCTATGTTCCTCGCTAGTAATGAAAATGCCTCGTTATCAGAATAGGCTATCATGCAACGCAGCAATTCTTCCACCGTATAGCTTTTTCCTTTTTCGAGTGTTTTGTCCTTGATAGTAGCCGTTGTCGTAAGGTTGACATTTCCTTCGTAAAGATATCTTTTCTTTAGAAGTGCAGGATTACTTTCGGCCTCTTTCAGGTAGCTTATCATCATCGAAACTTTCATTATGCTGGCCGGATCGTAAAGTTCGTCAGGATTTACTTCTATATGGCAAGCCGTATTTATATCATTCAAATAAACTGATGCAGTTGTTATTACGCCTGCTCTCTTTTTCTGTTCGATAAAATCTATGATCTTTTTCTTAACAGGGATGAAGATCGATTCATCGTTAACATCCACAAATAAAAGGGGGCGAATCAGGCTGCTGTCTTTCTCCCTTATGATGGTAGCACAGGCATTTTGGATATTGCTGCTTTGGGGGATTAAAGGAGTATTGTCCTTGTTTGCCCTTTTGGGTTGATGTGCTAAGTAACCTAAGGTAAACAGGGGGACGATTAAAAGTAAAGTCAGGTATAAAGGCAGGGGTTTCATCAAAAAGGATGAATGCTTATCTGGAACGATCTTTTGAGTGTTTTCTTTTTTTGCAGGATGGGCT
>CAZNRQ010000201.1:0-5983 GCA_964574845.1 uncultured Bacteroidales bacterium | reverse complement strand
ACTCGATTCGGCCACCATTCATCAATGGATGCACCGCGACCTCGATGCCTCACATCCCTACCACAATAAATTACAACTCTATTACAAATTCAACGACAACTCACAGATGACTGCCGCCGATTCCTCAACAGGAGGTAATACAGGCACTTTAAACGGTTTGCCGGTATATCAGTTCACCAAAGGCAACGACATTGTCCGCAACTTCCACGAAACTTCCTGGCGCCCCAACCTCATTTTCGAACAGGGGACTTACGATTCCCACATCGACACCCTCATCACCGTCGATTCCCTTCAAATCGACCCCAAACAGGTATACTTTTACAGCGATTCCCTCAATCCTTTGGTCTGCACCGACACCATTACAATATGGCCGTCGTATTACTCACATTATGTTTACAATCATCTGGGCCAGGCCACCGATTCCGCTTTTGTCGTTCCTGACTCTACCATACACCTCAAACACTGGTATTACTATTCTCCTCATTTCGAAGTCATCAACCGATACGAGATGCAGCGATTCATCACGCCTTACGGCAACGGACTCAGCCTTGGTAATGGATTCACCTGGGTTACCGATGTTTCTGATTACCGCACCCTGCTTCACGATTCGGTTCATCTGGCTGCAGGCAACTGGCAGGAATTGCTCGATGTCCGTTTCGATTTTATCAAAGGCACCCCACCCCGTGATCCACTTGCTGTAAGGAATCTATACAACGGCAATTTCAATTTTGGCTATGCCACCGACCCTATCGAAAGCCATCTTACCCCCAAAAAAGTCTATATTCCGGCATCCGCCAAATCGGTTCGATGGAAATCGCGCATCACCGGCCATGGAATGGATACACCGGAAAATTGCGCTGAATTTTGCCCGAAAAACCATTACTTCAAGGTCAACGGTACCCAGCAATATCAGCGTCTGGTATGGCGCGAAGATTGCGGTCTCAATCCGGTGTATCCCCAGGGAGGCACCTGGATCTACTCACGTGCCAACTGGTGCCCGGGTGCTGATGTCAAAACCTACGACCTCGAGCTTACGCCCTATCTGACACCAAATGACACCGCCATTCTGGATCATGATGTCGAACCATACATTCACACAGGCAATTGGTCATACTATCAGATCGAAGACCAACTGATAGCCTATGACAAAGCCAACTTTATTCTTGATGCCGAATTATATGAGGTGATCAGGCCTTCGCGCGCCCAGATATACGCCCGCATGAATCCTGTCTGCAACAATCCGGTTATCACCATTCGCAATACAGGCTCTACCACCTTGACCTCACTTGATATAACCTATGGTATGGAAGGCTCCGGAACCCTGCCCTCCGTATTCCATTGGCAAGGTAATCTGAAGTTTATGGAAATGGCCGATGTCACGCTCGAAGAAGTACAATGGACTGGCTCCAACGGGACCTTCTATGCTACAGTTTCGTCTCCCAACGGCAGTTATGATATGTATCCTTATAATAATACTTATAAAACTCCATACAATGCTCCGCCGCAATTTCCATTCGGAATTGTAATTGAATTAAAGACCAATAGCTTCCCCAACGAAAACTCCTATACCCTTAAAGACGATCAGGGAAATATCATTTTGCAGAAAAGTAATTTCATTGCCAATACATTATATAAAGACACCGTTCAACTCAATAATGGCTGCTACGATTTCACCCTTTTCGATAGCGATGATGATGGTCTTTCTTTCTGGGCCAACAGCGATGGTTCGGGCTATGTGCGCATTCGCCGGGCCGATAATGGCCAGGTGATCAAAACCTGGAATCCGGATTTCGGAGCACAGGCTTTCACACAATTTACGGTTGGATATTATCTGAATCATGAAGAAGTAGCTGCCAAAGAAAGTATAGAACTTTATCCAAATCCTACCTCAGGCCAGTTTACTCTCGATATGGTGTTTCCCACTGAGCAGGACATAAGCTTGACAGTTTTTGACTATCATGGAAAAGCTTGTCTGAAGCAGGATATAAAATCTGTCTTTGATAAAAAGGTTCAATTGGATCTCAGCAAATTTGCTTCTGGCATGTATTTTGTAAACATCCGAACTGACTCCGGAATCATCACAAAAAAGCTCATTATAGATAAACAGGGCAATTGAGATGTATCATATTTAAAAACAAATCGGATATTTGATTAATTTTGCAATCATAAACTTAAATAACTTACAATGAAAAAAATCACAGGGACAGTCATTGCTATTATCGTAATAGCTATAGCCGGATCATTCACACTCACATCATTCACTTTTGTTAAACAACAAAAATCAAAATCTGTAAATACTGCCATCCCCGAAAAGGTTATGAGCATATTCAAAACCTCTTGCGTATCATGCCATGCAGATAATGGCAATGCCATGGCTATGAATGCAGTAAATTTTACCCAATGGGACACCTATACTGCAAAAAAACAATTTAAAAAAGCTGCCGCCATATGTCGTGAAGTAACCAATGGCTCCATGCCTCCTTCTTCATATATTTCGAAAAACCCGGCAGCAAAATTAAATGCTGAGAAAACATCCACAATTTGCAATTGGGCAACTTCGTTGCCATCTGGTGAATAATATTTTTTAAAGAAATAAGTATTTTCAGAGCCGCAAGACAAAATGTTTTGCGGTTTTTTTTTGAGTAAAATCTTCTTCGGGAGATTTTTTTTTATCATTTTTTAATTCTTTTTTTATTCGAAATGAAAATTTCTTAGTGAAACACTAATGTGAAATTTTAGTGAATCACTAATCAATTCCCGTGGAACACATATTGTGTAAATGCCTGGCGATACTAATTTTGACCTGTGAATAAAAATGCCATGAGTTCAGCTAATTTTAAAACGAGAATCAATCCCTTTGCCACAGTGGCCATTCACACTAACAATTGATTTAAAAGAAGTTAAAATAATAAATTAATTTATGAAAACTGTAAAAGTAATACTGCTCGATGATCACCAGATAATTCTGGATGGGTTAAGGACCATGCTTTCGAATGAAAAGCACATTACGATCTGCGGCACTTATCTTTCAGGCATTGATGCGTTAAAAAATGCAATAATTCATCAACCTGACGTCATAATTACTGACATTATGATGCCGGATATGAGTGGATATGATTTTATTAAAAACCTTAAGTCCTATAATATAAAATCAAAAATTCTGATTCTGTCAATGTGTATCTCTCCTAACATCATTCACGAAGCAATGGAAGCCGGTGCTGATGGTTTTATCATGAAACAGAATGCTACCAGAGACGAATTAATGAAAGCAATAGGCCAATTGATAGATAATAAGAATTATTTCAACCATGAGGTAACCAATGCCATATCATACAAACCAAAAACTGAAAACGGACATCAGGAAGTAAGCTTCGACAATTTAGATATTAGTGTTCTTTCTAAAGCCGAATTGCAGGTTTTGGAATTATTTGCAGATGGATTCTCAAATAAGGAGATTTCTCAAAAATTAATGATGAATGAAAAAACAATTGAAAAACATAAAGCTAATACCATGGCTAAACTTAATCTGAAATCAAATGTTGATCTCATCAAGTTTGCCATAAAAAACAACATCTGTTATTTGTAAAAAAGTAAAAAATTAAATAAATAAAATCATGAAAAATATAGCAATGAAATCCAGCATCTATCAAGAGAATATCGGTTCTCAGTTAATCAAAAAGAGTTTATATAAGTACATCATAACCATGCTCTTTTTAATCGTTCTTTCGCCTTTGAGTTCCTCAGCACAAGAGTGTTCACTCAAATTAGTTGCTGAGAACAATATTGAATCTGTAAACAGTGAAGGTAGAGTTTACTTCATTCAACTGCAAAATACAAGTAACGAATCAATAGCCGTGAACTTATCTGTTGTTAATGATAATTCAGGCACTAAAACTTCCGGAAAAAACCCTGACTTAACAGTGGTAAATACTAATGTTAGCTTGAACGCCACCATTATTCTTGACAACGGCCAGGAATTAAATAACATTAAAATTGGCCCAAATGAAACTTTAAAATTTCAGGTTAAAGTAACTGTTCCGGCAGGAACACCGATTATGCATTGGAACAATTTACTTCTTACCGCATCTTCTGAAAAATGCAATAATTATTCAACTTCATTAGTACTTTATACTTTCATCCCTAACCCGGAAGAAAAGTAAAAATAAAAGCAAACCAATAATATTAAAAATATTAGTCATGAAATTAAAAATACAAAATCCGAAATCAGTTTGTCGCCTGCTGACGATATTCCTTTTTTCCTTATTTGTTTTTACAGCAGCAAATAATGCGGTTGCCCAGATAACTCTTGGTAAAACTGTAACTCAATCCAGTATCTGTAATCAATTTAATGTTTCATTACAGATTACAGGGGTTTCAACTCCTGCTCCAATTGATGCAATTATTGTTTTAGATAGATCTGGAAGTATGGGATCTGGAACTCCATCCCAGATATCTTATCTAAAAACAGCTGCAATAAACTTTGTAAGAAAAGTTTTCAATCCTACTAATAATCCTGGTAATATAAACCGTATTGGATTGGTAAGCTTTTCTACAACTGCAACCCTTGATCGCCAATTAAGTTATGCTGCCGATTCATCTGTAATTATTAATGCTATTAATGCAATGGTAGCAAGTGGGAATACAGACATTGCTGACGGGTTTTATCAGGCAGGAAAAGAAATGAAAGCACATGCCAGAACAGCATGTAATATCGAACGTTCTATCATTCTCTTTACTGATGGTATTGCAAACGAAGGGCAAACATATGTTTCTGGGACAGACCATTATGCTGGAACTTCTTGTACTTCTTCACCTACAACACCAACTGCCTGTACCATTCAGGCATATACTCAGGGACAAGCTGCACAGTCCTATACGGTTGGCGGAACGACCTATACAAATAAAGTTTTTTGTATAGGATTATTCGGAGCAATTTCCGGTGCACAGCAGACTTTAGCTGTTAATACTTTAACTTCTGCTCAAAATGCAGGTCTTTTTCAAACAGAATCTGCTCCTGATCTTTCAGGCATTTTTAATACTATAGTTGATCAATTATTATGGGCTGCTCAAGCAATACCGGGCATATCCATGGTAACTGACACCATCGCTAATGGTTTTACATTTATACCAGGATCATTTGTTGCTTCAACAGGAACTGCTACCAATAGCGGTCAAAATAATGCATGGAATATTAACCAAATCAACAATGGAACTGTAACCCTTACTTATTCAGTGATTGGTCAAACACCAACTTCATGTGGAAACCATATTGTAGGTAAATCTTGGATCCAATATAAAGATCCTTTATGCAACATTGTAAAGAATCCTTTCCCAAATGTCAGCGCTTGCGTTCCTTGTCCTCAGGTTTCAGGTATTGCCATTACCCAGACTGGCTGCAGTAGCACCATTCATTACAGCAGCAATCTGGTTGCAGATGAAACAGTTTGTAGTGCACCTTCCCACTTTTATTCCTGGGCATTTTACATGAATAACGTACTTGTTGGTACCGCAAACGGCCTATCAGGTAACTTCACAATCCCAGCACCATATGCAACTGTTGGATGTAACCAGACAATTAAAGGAGTTCTCTTATATAATAGTGGAAGTGGATGTACACTCAATTTGGGTGAGTATACTTTCAATAATCTTGTTATCGAAAATGCTGTTCCTATTGTTCTACCTGCAAATGGTTCATCAACGGTTTCTTGTATAACCAGTGCAACTGCACCAACTACACCGGTTGTTACCAGTGTTTGCGGAAATGCAATCGTACCTGTATTAACATCTACTGTTGATACTCCTAATCCAATAACTTGTAATGGAACCAGAACTTATACTTATACTTATCGCGATTGTGCTAACAATCCCTATATCTGGTCTTATACATATACTATATCGCGTCCAGATTTCACCATGCCTGCTAACGGAGGATCAACTGTTGCTTGTGCTGCATTAGCAGTTCAACCAACTCCTCCTGTAATCA
>CAZNRQ010000200.1:0-5984 GCA_964574845.1 uncultured Bacteroidales bacterium | reverse complement strand
ACATTATTTCTGAGCATCCCACTTATGTGGATATTTTAATAAAAAGAAACACTTTCCCGCCGCCGCCCCCACCGCCAGGCCAAGAATATTACACTAAATTAATATTTCTTTTTGACTCCACAGACAGAGTTTATTTATACCAGACATCGTCCATAGACAATTATGATACCGCAAGAAAATATAATTCTGAAATTAATAATTTTAATTACCCGAGTTACATAGGTTTGAAACCTCAGCATTTTGTTTCTTTTACTAGTCAAGATTTTATTGCCTTCATAAAAAACAATGATGATATACTTGAGCTAGATACAACAAAACGCAAATACGATAGATTCATCTATATTGGCAGTAATAAGGACACTATTAAAAATAACGGATATTATGATTTAATTTCTTTAATATCCCCAAAATCAAAAATCCCAAGATATCGCAAGCAAGTGTTTTTTATAACACGTAGGACAACTGAAGAGGAAAATAATGTAATTTATTATAAGCGAAGAAACATACCTTACACACCTGAAAAGATTAAATGGTCAACAAATTTTATAACGGGTAATTGTCGTCCGTTTACTAAAGAATATGATTCGATTGAGAAGCGAATGTTTTATATAATAAAAGCAGGTAATACTTTTGCTTATCATTGTACAAGTTTAAATCCAATATGGTGAACACCCCTGCCTATAACTTGCGTTTCCTCCACCGCGGCGGACATTGGCAGAAAGAAACGGTAAACTCGAAAATATTATGATTTGCCAGCGTCCGCCATGGCGGAGGAAGCGCCTGAACGTTAATGCGTCCTACATGAAAAAATCATTATTCTTCTCCTTCTTATTTATACTTACAACTTTCGCAGCTTTGGGCCAGGATGTTGGCAAATGGAGAGCAGGCAGTGCACTTACATTAACCGGCAAGGTTTACACCCTAAGCTGCTTTATTTCCGGACCAAATGAGGAATGGACCTACTCCGAAAAACTAAACATGCTGGGTTTATTGAAGGAAGGCCAGCAATGGATCACAAAACAAGCCTTACAGTATGGAATTACGGTTGATTTTGATGATAACGGCAATTTCGGATTGAAGAAGGACATTAAATTTCCTTACATTCCCATAGGAACGGCTTCAGGAAACGAGCCTGTCGATTGGGTTTCGAAAGTGCTGTATAAGATCGGTTATAAAAGCACATTAGATTTGGCTGATATGGTTAAACGCAACACCCTTGCCGATAATTTACAGGTAATAATTTTCGTAAAAGGCCGGGGCAATGGCTATGCCATGGCATCGAGCAGCGAAATGGACAAAGAACTCTATTTCGTAGAAGGCGTTGTACTATACGAAAAATATAACGAAGGGGAAAAATTGGCAGCCTCTTCCATAGCCCACGAGATCTTACATTTATATGGGGCATGGGACTTTTATCAAACATTTTGTCAAACAGCCGAAAATGAAAAAAGAGCCAGGGCGTTATTTCCTAATTCAATTATGCTCAGGACTTCATACAACATAGGGGAACTGAACATTGACAAACTCACCGCATGGTTGATAGGATGGAATAATAAACCTGAAAAATGGTATAATACATTAAAAGGGAATTGTAATAATTAAAAAAACAAGTCGATGAAAAGAAATCTTATTACGATAATTTTCCTGCTGACAGGCAGCATAGCTATCGGACAAATAAAGAAGGTGATTGACATTCCTGTTAATACTAAAGGTGATACTACCTACTGCTACAAAAAATGTCACGACCTGCATGGAAAGCTCAAAATAAAAGACCTCATGTATTCCACCTCCACAATGCACTTCCGGTATTGGCAAGACGGACAGACCGTTGACCTATGGACCAACGACAACAAAACCTATCAGGGCCTGGTGACCGATTATATTTGGGAATATAAACCAACCACCATCCCAAAGAAAAAGAACAAACAGCCTAAAACATATACCCTTCAGAGCCGCATCGACACAGCCATGGCTCATAAGGCTTTCGTTCTCATAGCTAAAGATTCCATTCTGCATATCCCATCAGAGGAAAAGATAAAAGGTTGGCACGATGGTTTGGATGGAACCACCTACATGATAGAAATATCCTCAGCAACCGCTTATTCTTTTAGAAACTACTGGACGCCAACAGCACAAAAAGACCTGAAAGAAGCAAAAATGGTAGAGAAATTTGTTGAAGACTTCAATACGGCTTTGCGTCTGTCGGAATATAACCGTAAATTTCTGGCTACTTTACCCGGCGGAAGCTATTCTGACGGAGGCATATGGCAGTTGTATATTCCGGAAAAAACCGCTACCAATTATTATTACGACAACGATCTGGAAGAAGAAGACCGCGAGATGTTTCAGTAGCAGCTATTGTTGCTCATTGAGTCCCATCAACCATAAATTCCTTACTTTCGCCGCCTGAATACCTGAGCAACGAAATTAATCATGAATACCATTACCTATTCACTGGCCCTCTCCCTTTTCGACAGTCTTTCCACTGCTCAGCAGATAGTGATATTCTCCTTGCTACTCACCACAGCCAAACCCTTGCGTAACAGTTTATCCTATCTGGCAGGATTAAGCGGAGCCTATATCATTTGCGGTGTATTGGGCTATCTGGCCCTGGGCAGCTTAAATGAATTCCTCGGAAAATATGTTCCCAACACGGCTTCCATGTCCAATACGGGCTATTACCAATTCGAGTGCATTGTCGGTGCTGCCATGCTGCTCATTGGTATATGGTACTATCGTAAAAAACGACATGCCCCGGCAGGCCGTACCCAAAATATAATGGTAGCGAGGCTCAGAAACATGAATGCCTGGTTCCCCTTAATTATGGGAGCATTTATATCCGTAACTTCCTTTCCCTTATCCATTCCGTATATAGTGGCTTTAGGGAAATACGCCACACTGCAGATGAGTTTTCCGGCTGCTTTCAGCTATATTTTGCTCTACAATCTGGGATATGCCTTTCCCATGCTCATCATACTGTTCATTTACCTCTATGCCCGCAAGCGTGCCGCCGACCTAACCGATCAGCTTCACGAAAAAACCCGTGTGCTCAACGTTCAGTTAACCGCCTGGACCCTGATAGGAGTCGGGCTTTTCACCATGATAGATTCCGCATGTTACTTCGTCATGGGTCAGGCATTGATCAACGGCCGACTGCTCTGATTTTGGTCTGCCAAAGCATAAAAAGGAAGCCCCTTTGCCCTGCCCCAATGCGTCACGTATTCAATAATGAGAACTGACATTTTGCATTTTTTGTGCTCTGTCTACCAATTCTAACTATATTTGAAATGAGAAATTATAAATCACAGGAAAATGAAAAAACGAATTACCCTACTCACAGCTTTGCTTCTGACTACAACAATATTTCTAAACAGTTGCAAAAAAGACGATGATACGGCTTATCAACCGGCAGGAAACTATGGAAATGCCAATCTTATCAGCTCACAAAACTTTGTACTGAATGATTGGACAGTGGTCTGGAACGATGGCAGCAATTATATTTACACATCAACCATTGCCTGGCCAGCCATTACTCAGGACATACTCGACCATGGCATCATCATGGCTTACTGGAAATCATCTGACCAGTGGATTGCCCTTCCTTATTCTTATTCAGCTAATGGTTTTTCCGACAGCAGATCATTTGTGGTGGGGCTGGGAAATGTAAAAATAGAATTAATGGGATTTTCTTCAACAGGACCTAATCCGGCCTCATATTATGTAGGAGAAATAGTACGAATAGTAGCTGTCTCGGCCACTGTTGCAGCCGCCCATCCCAACACCAACTGGTCGAATTATAATGAAGTACAACAAGTCCTGCAGCTAAGTAATCAATAAGAAATGCTGATTACTATGCACTTCAAAAACTAAAATAGTATCATCCATAAATCAGTAACCTGTTTATCATGACAAAACTTAAAATAAAACTGCTAGCCCATAAAGGTGCAGATACCTCAGTATACCAGAATGCCATACCCCGAATAGACAAATTGATATCTCCGGATAATTACGAAATCGATCATGAGGAGGTGAATACCGACATAAATGTGCTTTTCTTTCTATCGGGTGGTTCCGAGCAGTTTGCCATCGAAAGCGTTTCCAATCTGGGGTTTTATATACTCATTGGCTCACGTCACGACAACTCCTATGCTTCGGCCACCGAAGTAAAGGCCTTGCTCGACGACAATATCATATCTTCCGTTCTGCTTGATGAAGAAGATGATGCAACAGCCTTATACCTGAACAATTACCTGACAATGAAGACTGCCCTGGAAAACCTAAAGGGGAAACGTATAGGGCTTATTGGCGAGGTGTCAGATTGGCTGGTAGCTTCTAATGTTTCAACCGGAATGCTTTTTACCAACTTTAGAGTGACGTTGGTTAGAATACCATGGAAGGAGTTGAAGAATTATTCGGAATATGATGTTTCTGAATCTTTTCTGAGTTCATTTGCCGGCGAAACCGGGTTCGATCTCACTCAAACTGCCCGTGTGAGCCAAATGCTGAACGAAACTATAAAATTAAGAGCACTGGACGCCATCACCGTGGAGTGTTTTCCCATGGTTAAAAATGACGGCGTCACCGCCTGCCTGCCTTTGTCACAATTTAACGATCAGGGCATACCTGCCGGTTGCGAAGGCGACCTAACGGCCATCATAGGTATGATGCTTTGCAAAGAACTCACCGGCACCATTCCCTGGATAGCCAACATCAATAAGGTTAGTAAAGAATCATGTCTGTTTTCACATTGCACCATTGCCAGAAGTCTGGTAACAGATTACTCTGTATTAACTCATTTCGAAACAGGTAAAGGCACCGCTATTGAAGGAGATTTTAAAGGAGATGTGGTAACCATTTTCCGTTTCGACCGACACCTTTCCAAAGCCTTCATTGCCACTGCACCAATAATAGCAAGGCCACGATTGACCACTGCTTGCCGCACGCAAATAGAAGTAAAACTCAACGAAAATGATGTGAAACTGTTACGGGAAAATCCTTTAGGCAACCATCATCTCATTTACCCCGGCGATTGCAGCCAATTATTAGAGATGTGCTGTCAGTTTTTGGAAATAGAAGTACTGAAATAGTAAAGAATATTTATAGCCCGTTATTTCTAATGGTCAGATATCAAGCTTCCATTATTAATTTAAACTGAGCAAGACTTCATTTTCCGGGAATTTCTCAATCACATCAAAGGTTTTCAGATACTTCTTATTAAGCTTAGAGAAATTATTGCGGATCTTTTTTGATACTGTATAATATGGGTAATTAACCAAAGTCTCTGTTTCAGGGAATTTTTCAATCTTGTCATATTGAGCCAGGTATTTACCATTTACTGCAGAGAAATTTAATCTTACCGCATCCGGCACTGTATAATAGCTGTAGCAGATTACAGGTTCCGTTTCCGGAAAGTCTTCAATCTTATTATTCTGGCTCAAATACTGCCTGTTGAGCCCTTGAGTTTCCTTTAGAACAATAAATGATGCCACAGGTGTTTCGTAATTTAACAGGGATTCCTGCACTGTAAATTTTTCAATCTTATCATATTTTTGCAAATACTTCTTATCAATTCGCGATGCCTTAGGTAAAGTCTGGGCGACCAATAAAGATATGATCACCATATTCAACACTAAGAAAATAAAAATTCTAATAATAATCATTCCATCTGCTGTGAGATCCTTGTGTGTATTTGTTTTCATAAGTGTAAGTTTTTAGTAAATAATTCCTTGTTACGATATCAAATTTTCATTCAATCAAACATTATCTGTTTCAATGAACCATTCAAAAGTACAACCTGTATTAAATTTATGAAAGTGACAAAAAACGTGATTTTCGTGTGTGAAAGGATTATTTTAATCGAGCCATTTAACCCGGAAGAAATAGGAGTTTATTAGAATAAGCCTGCGTAATTTGCTCTGGTTTTTATCAATTAATAGCAAAGAATTCCATTGATCTTGCTTTCGCATAAGATTATTAACTAATAC
>CAZNRQ010000199.1:4038-5992 GCA_964574845.1 uncultured Bacteroidales bacterium | reverse complement strand
ATAATACCATTACAATAATAGCATAAGTTATTCATAGTCCACAACTACTTTAATCAATTGTTGAAAGGATCAGGATGTCTAAAGAAGTCGGTTCTTCTGTGGGAACGGTTACTCAAAGTTCTCTTAATAAATTTATAAAGTACATAATTACTGGCCTCTTAGCCTTTAGTATTGAGTATAGTTTGTACTTGATTCTTTATACAAAACTTCATCTTCATTATATTATTGCTAGTGTGATTGTATATTCGATCGTATTTTGGTTTTCTTTTCTTGGGAATCGATATTGGGCTTTTCAATCAAAAGGTGATATAAAAAATCAACTTTTTCTATATGCATTGCTTTTCATGTTTAATCTAATAGTTTCAAATATTTTCGTCATGTATTTGCTTACGAGTATAATGGGAATAAGCCCATTCATAACTCCGTTTATAAAAGCGGGGTTAGTTGTTTGCTGGAATTTTATTTTCTATAAGAAATATATTTATAAATAACAAATATAAGTTTAATTTTTAAGAGGTGAAGTGATATGAAAAAAATATCAATTGTAGTTCCTTGCTATTGTGAAGAGGCATCATTACCTCTTTTCTACGAGTCAATTGAGAAAGTGTCCTTAAAATTGTCCGAATGCTGTTTTGAGTTTATTTTTATTGATGATGGTTCAAAAGATAATACTCTACAAATCATTAAAGATTTAAAAATCAAAGATCAGCGCGTTGAATATATTTCTTTTTCAAGAAACTTTGGGAAAGAAGCTGCAATCTATGCAGGATTGCAAAACAGCAAGGGAGATTATGTAGTAGTAATAGATGCTGATTTACAGCATTCACCAGATCTCATTCCTGAGATGTACAATTTAGTCGTTAATGAAGGATATGATTGCGTGGCAACTCGTAGGACAAATAGGGCTGGCGAGCCATTTTTTCGCTCCTTTTTTGCAAAGCAATTTTATAAATTTATAAATAAGGTGTCGAAAGTTGAATTCGTTGACGGAGCAATGGACTTCCGTTTTATGACTCGGCAAGTAGTCCAGGCAATATTAAATGTTAAGGAATATAATAGGTTCTCAAAAGGAATTTTTGAATGGGTTGGATTTAGAAGAACTTACATTGAATGCCCAAATATCCCTCGTATAGCAGGAAATTCAAACTGGTCATTCTGGGGATTACTTTTATATTCGTTAGACGGGATAATAGCTTTTTCAACAGTTCCTTTGGCAATCGCTTCCTTTACAGGTCTGTTGTTTTGCTTTTTAGCGATAACGCTTATTTGCTATGTTGTTGTTAAAACTTTGCTTTATGGAGATCCTGTAGCTGGGTATCCAACATTAATTTGTATCATTTTACTTATCGGTGGGCTCCAATTATTTTGTATTGGAATACTTGGACAATATCTATCAAAGACTTATCTCGAAACAAAAGAAAGACCTATTTATATTTCTAAAGAGTCAAGTATTGCAATATAATAATTTGAGATAATGTGAATGGAGTGTTTACCTATTGGCAAACACTCCATTCTTTTAATTTAATGATTCTTAATGATTTTCAATTATTTATTTTTTTCTTCTTCTCATTACTATACCACCACTTGCTATTATTATACCAAGCCCATAAAGAATAGATGGATCTAAGCCACCAGTTTTAGGTAGGCTTGCGGGTGCTGCAGGTAGGGGTTCATCAATAACTGGTACGACAGAGGTTACCACAGGTCCTGCTGGAATTATTGGTTGGTCGATTATTATTTCAGTGGTTGCTACAGGGGCTGTTGTAGTTATTTCTTCTGTTGTGGTATGATGACGCCTTTCGGTAGTCGTCACATTATCGGAAGTTGTTACTTCATCGGAAGTTGTCACTTGATCGGAAGTTGTCACTTGATCGGAAGTTGTCACTTGATCGGAAGTTGTCACTTCATCGGAAGTTGTCACTTCATCGGAAGTTGTCACTTCATCGGAAGTTGT
>CAZNRQ010000199.1:0-3938 GCA_964574845.1 uncultured Bacteroidales bacterium | reverse complement strand
CGGAAGTTGTCACTTCATCGGAAGTTGTCACTTCATCGGAAGTTGTCACTTCATCTAAAACTGCTACCGGAAGTTTGTAATTGAGAGATGCTGGTCCGTCAAGACCTACATAATTAAGTGAGGTTTCACCGTTAAGTGGATGATGACCTGAAGGGGCATCTGTATCCAAGCTAAGTTTGTAAGTCAGAATAGCAGTTGTTCCTTTTTCAACATCTCCAGCATTCCATGTTATGGTTCTGCCATCTGTGCTTAAGCCATAGCTTACTTGGTTAACAGTAATACTACCAGGTACTAAAGTAAAATATGTGCCAATTGGGTCCACAACCACTGCGTTTTTTGCAGCAGAAGTTGAGATTATATCATCGGCTATATTGCCAAATACTGTAAGTAGGGCCGAAGAATTGGTTACGTCATAGTAATATGAACTACTTGGTGAACTTGCAACATTTTCTAAAACCCATCTTGCATTTGTAGCAGTTGCTCCTGGGGTCCCGGTTCCAAGGCTACACCCAATGGAATATATTCTTATGGATGGATCTGCGCTCTTAATTAAAAGAGCTCTAGATATTGTTGGTAAGCCATGATTAGATACTTTAAATGCATCTTTACTAGCAACTTTATATTCTTTAACTAAATAGCTAGTGCCGTCTCCTATTAGAGTGCTGAAGCCAGTAATTTTAAAAGTACTTGTTGGTATATCGGATGATAGTACAGCAGTGGTACCTTTATAACTATAAGTTGGGGCACCATCGCTTAGGATAACAATAAATTTATTATCTGCGCTGCTAGCTCCTAACATTCTATTGGCTTCATTTAAGGCTAGTTGGAGGTTTGTCCCGTTTTTGGCTGAGATTGCATCAATTTTAGTATTCAAGTCGCTGGCTACCGAAGTTAATTCAGTGGATGCAGTGCTGTCAGAAAAAGCTACTAAACCAATCCGATTTTTGCTACTTGGTAACATTTTTGCCACAAAAGATTTAGCTGCTTTCTTGGCATCAGTTAATTTTTGACCTTGCATACTAGCAGATTTGTCAAGAACTAAGACTATGTCAGTCTTGACTGCAATTGTATCAACTTTATCTTTTGCATCAATAGTCAATTTTACTGTGTATTCATTGGTTCCAGTTAATGAGGCTGATTTTTCAATCTGAACATCGCCCGCATTAGAAACACCACCGTCATGAGTGTAATTACTTACTGAACCCGGATGAAGAAGTGGATCTGGGGTTATTGCGAAAACGGATGCTGGTATGCTGAAAAAGCTTACCATTGATAGCATTAGAACAAATGCTATTGCGATTTTTGATTTTCTAGTTGCCATAATTTCATCTCCTTTTGAAAATTTGAGTGAAATTCCTGGCGGCCGGACTACCATCTCATGCTTTGAAATAAATTTCAATTGTGAATTAGGCTCCTAGCTTTGCGCCCTAACCTTTAGATTAGTTTGCCTTTTACATTAATTCCCTTTAAAATAATTGCGTTTTATATATAAAAAAGATCTTTTGGTAGGATCTTAAATTATCAGTTTTTTAGATTATCTCATTAAGAAGTCACAAAATGGTCACAAAATAAAATTGAAATCTACAAATATTTGGTGAATGTGACCGGGGTTGTGACTAAGGTTGGAAGGAGTTGAAATTTCTATTATATTCGAAGAAAAGGGTTTGTTTTAGTACTCGAAGATCTCTTGATAATCAGATGTTTTCTTCATCATAGTTGCGAGTTTTGGATACTTTGCAATTACCTGCAAGTCATAAGTTGAATCTATTACTATCCATTTGCCTAGGGACTTATCATAGACTTCATTCCAAGCATGGTAGCCAGCTGCCATCTTAGGAGCATATCCTTTTATAAGTTTAGCTGGTATACCCTGACTTCTTAGCATTGCAGCAAATAGAGATGAAAAATCATAACATATACCGGTTTTATCGATTAAAGTCTTATCTATCACAGGTATATAAGATGAAGTAAGCGTTGAAAGCTTGTTGAAATCATATTTATAGTTTTTAGCCATATACTTCCATAGTATTTCAGCTTTTTTCCTTATATCAGTAGTGCCTTTTGTTAGTTCAACAGCTTTTGCAATGGCCTTGGAATCAACATTCCAATTTATATTTTGAATCGAGTTCAAAAAAGGAGAGTTGATGTCTACTATTAAAGCGTTTAGAGTAACGGAGTTGATTAACCTATATGAATTTCCAGTCGTGTTTTCAACTATACTAATCTTGTATGTTCCGGATCCAAGTGGAAGAGGAAAGTTTTCTACGGTTCCATTATGAAGCAAGTCATAAGTATATCTCTTGCCGTCTTTTTCAATCATTACTTTAACTTTCGCTGTTGTATCTGAAACATAGTTTATTTTAATTAAACCGGTGCTCACGGAAGAATCATCAAATACAGCATCGGCAAAAGCAACATTTACCATAAAGAATCCTGATATGAATAGAATAATAGTTATTAGTCTCAAAATTTTCATAAGAATACCTTCAGTTTAAAGAGTGTGTATAAGTTTATTCTTCTCCAGTCACAAATAAGTCACAAACAAGTTGATTTATTCGTTCCATCCGACTAGTTTATCGGTCTCTTTTTCGTAATCCATTGCGTCAATCATTAGTTTGATCATTTCAAGTTCGCTTCTGAATCTTTGCGTTTTATTTCCTTGAATCCAATGGATGCTGCCTTGCCATGAAGCATTTTGTCTGAACTGCACATGAATTGTAAAAGTTGCATCGCCACTTTGAATTTCGACTTTTTCATTTTTCATATTAATCAAACTACCTTTCTTGTTTTTATGCTCGACAAACTTTCTCTGAATGTGAGTAGACTGAGGAAAATTGTATGTATCAAAAAAATCCTCGAGAGAAGTAAGAAATTCCCTGATTCCCAAGAACTCGATTTTAATTTCATAATGCGCATTATATAAAAATCCAATAAAATCATATTCTGAAGGATTCAAAATAACACTGAACTGAGAAATATTTCCTGATATATTATTTGAATCTAAAGAAATCATCACATACTCCCAATTGAAATATTTTATTAGTGAATTATCTCATAAGGAAGTCTCAATTGGGTCACGTCATGAAAAAGAATATATGATTATTAAGACAGGTTGTTACCTTGTTTTGATGAATTGAAAGTTAGATTTTCAGTTCCTTGTTAAGTTCAACTGGATCCAATGTTTCCAATTGCGTGCTAACAATAAGGTTTCTGCTTAGGGATGCCTTATTGATTTTTGTTGTGATTTTTTGGAGAACTTTCTCAGCATTTTCAAAATTGATATTGGAAAGCAGCACTAAATATTGGGTCTTACAAAATCTTGTGACAATGTCATCTTTTCTCAAGGTATTTATCAATGCCATTTCGCAAATATCGGAAATCTCCTTAAGTTCGCCATTCACAAACTCGGTGTTGTCTTTCTTTGAAAAATTGATTAGAACTACAAATACTGATTTACCATTACGAATCGCTGCCCGGGCATCAATACGATAAACGAGCTTGAATGATTCATAGTCACAATATACAGCTCCATGGTTAAGTTCGGCTTCCTTCAACTCAATCTTTATTTGATTGATATTTTTTTCATCAGAATTCTCCCGGGAGGTAATTATTGCATACAGGCTATTTATTTCACCTGACAACTTTATACCAAGTTCCTTGTAAAAAAGTTCGGAAACATTATAATAATGAGCCAAAGCCTTATCATTTTTATTTGAAGCTATATATGATTTGATTAATAATTCATGGTTTTTTTCTATAAGAGGTTCAATAGAGATTGCCTTAATGCATAGAGCCTCAACTTTGCTGAAATGTTTTTTATGAAACAAATATTCACATAAATATTCAATGCACTCCATAAAAACATTTTGGTAATAAATAGAGAGGGGTATGGCCCACTCTTTATAAGATGAATGAGATAGCAAACCACCCTTGTATAA
>CAZNRQ010000198.1:0-6065 GCA_964574845.1 uncultured Bacteroidales bacterium | reverse complement strand
CAGCTATATAATCACGCAAACTTGCGCGCATTAAATTTATCAAATCTGCACTTTCTGCCCTGTTTCTTCCATAAAAGTCTTCAGTATCCTGATGCCATTTATTTAAATAATTTATCTTTTGGTCCTTTATATGGTTATAGATTTTTAACCTTTCAATACGTGTTTCATTCATCAGATTTTGAACCATTGGGGCAACTATTTCCTCATGTATTTGATGCACTCCAAATGGGAAGTTGGTAGAACTCCCATCTTCTGCAACCCATGTATCGGAATGCAGATTATATTTTGCTCGAGAACTTTCTTTTAATTGGAACGGAACATAATCCTGCACAGAATCACCGTAATTGAAATTCTCATTTCGTATCCTTTCAATCTCAGAAGCCTCTAATGTAGGAGAATAATGGTTATAAGGCGATTTCAGAATTTTATATAAAACCTTGTTTGACTCAAATATTATTTTGTCAGTAGAAGCTACTTTTAAGGCAGATATGGCCTGAACAGAATTAGCCATAGTCATCATCAGTCCTTTCAATACATCCTCAAATTGGGCAGTATGACGCGAGAGAGAATCTTTCAATTTATTCAGCTCCTGAAATTTTGCAATATCATCATTATGTTTTTTAGTATCGAAAACTTCAAATACCGGTGCCCCTTCAGGTATATCTGAGGTTGAGTATTCCTTAATAAAATTTAGATAACTACTATTCTCTGCAACAAGCGGTAATGAAACGGAAGTCACATCTAAATCGTCCATGCAAAATGAAATTGTCCGTAGTGATCTTTCAAGCTTCCCAAAATAATCATGTTGATTCAATTGTTGCATCGAACGTGAGTATTGCTCTGTGTCGATTTCCTCTATATCATTAGAAGTTTCAACTAATGGGGCTTCAGCAGACAATTTTTCTAAATCAGCAATTTTTTCAATTAACAAATCATTTTGTTTTGACAATTGAAGTTTGACTTCTGATTCTTCTACCATCCCTGTATGGTCTATAATAAAACTTTTATTTTCATACTTTACCTGATTTGCAATTGGCACATAGGCTATTCCAAGCCTAGTTACTTTATAATCCCTAAATATCTCAGAATGCAATTTCTGAAATTCAGTTATCTTTTCATCAATTTCATCAATTTGTTTAACTAAGCCATTTTCCTTAATTAGAAAATAAATAAACGGGATAAGTAAAATACACAGCACCCATTTCCAGAGTTTGGCACTTGCCAGCTCCTTGTCCAGACCTTCCTTTTCTTCTTCAAGTGTTGCTATCTCCTTTTCATAACGCTCTTCTTCTTGAACGATTTTTTCAGCCATTTGCTGATAATAATTTAATAATATCTTCGCCTGATCTTGATTGATATTACTCGATTCTGGAAAAATTTTGCCTTTCATATTTTTGGATTTAATGATTAGTATTAATTTGAAAAAATTTTCTTTCTTTCTTTGTATATTATTTCGCAACTTACAATATTCGCAACAATTTTTTCTACATTTATCGGAATGTCAAACAAATTGCCATATATAGCTTTCATCTCTTTTAAAATTTGAGTCTCAAACTCTAATGCCTCCTTATTATTGGATGGAGAGATGTACCTTAAATTATCTTGTAGTACAATTATCCTTTTTGCTATTTCAGGGGGGGCGTCGCTCGCCTTTTCAAGTTTTAACAATACATCTCTAATGGTCGTTTTTATTTCTATTAATACTGATCGCTGCTGATTTTCCTCCACATAAATGCTATGAGCCTTTCTGGACGAATATGAAGAGAAATAAACCCCCAGCAAAAGCACAAAAAATAAAGCTCCATGAATAATTAATTGGCTAGTAAAATCAATAGGGTGGATCCCATTAAAGAATATCATGACGCTAACTGCAAGCACCATGTATATTGTCGCGTAGACCCATTTAACGCCCATCGCTCCGACCTCCCTATGTGATTTATCTTTTAGATCTACCATTGGGATCAACTTGTCTATAAAATATAGCAAGTAAATCAAGGATGTTACGACAGTATTAAGCACAAGAATTTCAGTTGAAAGACCTTTAGCAAAATGTAAAAAACAGAAAATAATTATTGCTTCACCAAAAAGCAATAACAGACTTGTAAATACTTTATTTGGCTTCATAATGTTGCTATTATATCGGTTTATATGTTTTTCTGACCACACTTAGGACAGAATTTTACTTTCGGTGATAATTGATTCCCACAACGAGCACATTTCCCTTCTGAAACCGGCTTGCCACAATTTCCACAAAATCCACTGTTAGCATCTATCGCTGAATTACAATTTGGGCAACAGCTTTGATCCATCAATAATAAAAGTCCGCAACTTACGCAACGCTTTGCTTTTTTATCATTATCGGTTCCACATTTAGGACATGGGCAATATTCATCCCCGCATGACGGGCAAAATTTTAGATTACTAGCAAATTTCTTTGAACAATTAGAACAGTAAATTTCTTTTGGAGGTATAAATACCTGCTGATTGTTATTTGTATTTGCACTATTATTTTGATTGAAATTAGGTTGATTGTATTGTGGCTGCATAATCCCACCGCCCCCAAAACCGCCCAACATATTACTGGCAACTATTGCACCTAATAATCCTCCATTGCTGTCAGACATCCCGTCAACCGCACCTTTTGCAACATCAAAAGCTTGAGATTGCTGCCATGTATAACCCCCTATTGCCTGAGCACTTTGACTAGCGATTATCTCAAGTATCTTTTTACCATATTCAGTTGAACCATCCACTTGGATGCTAGTAACATAGAATTTAGTAAGTTCAAATCCGAGATTTTCCCAAAATGGCAGCATTATGGAACGCAAATGCTCAGAAATGCTATCAAGATGTGCTGAGATTTGTTTCAACCCTATCTTATTTTGAATCATAAAATTTAAGATGGTAGATTTTGTTTTTGTGGAAAACTCCCCTTTAAATTGCTCTGTTAAATCATTCTGATCAAATGATTGTCTGGCGCCGACAATTTTTATCAAAAACCTCTCAGCATCTGTAATTTTAAGACCATACATGCCATTTGCAACCAATGGAATGCCAGCATTATAATCGGCATCATGGATGTCCATTCTATCAACAGCCCATTCAATGTTATAAGGTTGTAGCTTATTTACAAACCAAACTTCAGCTGTAAATGGGTTATTACCGCCAAAAGGGATTCCGAACAATCCTCTCAAAACAGGCAGATTTTCTGTGTCAAGGGTATGTTTTCCAGGTCCAAATTTCCCAATAATTTGTCCTTTAGAAAATAACACAGCCTCCTGAGACTCTTGAACAATTAACTGAGTGTAGGTACTAAGATTAGTTGCTTCGCCAGGAAGTTGTTTTTCTCCCTGATATTTCCAGGCATAAATGGTTTCCTTTCCTTGAGGAGCCCATCTAACAACATCAATTACATTAAAACCAAATTTTTTCATAGTACTTTTTTGTTTTGTGTTAATATCATGTTTTGCTTAACTATTTACATTTATTTAAATCATGTGTTTTCAGCCTTTTAAAAGTATGAGAACCTTATAACAATCAACAGGCTTAGGATAATCATTGCTATCAAGTAAAAGTTGCATTAAATGAAGGTGGGTTGGTGACCGCTTCTTATATGCATTCAGTCCAGTGCGGCCTACAGTAGCAATTGTATCGCCAGGCTTTACAATATCGCATGGACTTACCATGACATGACTGTTATGTGCATAATAAAAAAAACTTCTTGAATTTGGATCATAAATCCAAATGTATTTTCCCCCACGTAAAACGCTAGTTGTGTCCCACTCTGTTTTAGTTGCAATAACTATTCCTCCTGTCATAGAAAGAACATTAACAGGTTTCTTAGTTGCATCACTATAACCATCTTGATTCCTGTCATTTATAAAAATATCCTGAGCTGGATGTCCCTTGTGTTTATTACCATCAAAATAATCATACCCAGAAACAATATATCCACTTCCATTTATTCCTCCTATTGAATTAAAAGTATACCCTTGTACCGGGAAAACCCATTTTGATTTTGGGAAATTCTGCCCCCCATTTTTATAGTAAAAGGTGTCTAATTGGGGTAAAAAAACATTAATTTGTTTTAATGCCTCGTCTTTTGCAATCAAACCATCTCGGATTTTATCATTTAAAGAATTAAAATCAACACATGTGTCAATTGAAATGGGTGGTGCCTGGTTCAGAATATTAATTGCATTACTGTTCTTTACATCATTAAATGTACAGCCCAAAATAAACATAATGCTTAAAATCAAAAGTCTATTCATACCTTTTTATCAATTCAATATTCTGTTTTTCCAGACTGGTAAGCAAAGATGTTACATCGTAATATCGGCCCTGGTACCATGATTGGGTAGCAAAATACGATTTCATTTCAGGAGTTTTGAAAATATAACCATGCCTTGCAAATATTTCATTCCGCATAATTTTCAATTCCTGCTTGCTCATTCTGCCTAATTCTGAAGATGTTATTATCCTTTGTGATGCCTGAGGATATTTTCCATTGACATTATTCGCCTTATTCTCCCTACATATTGTCATATTTATAACCCTTCCATCCGTATTGTTCATTTTACCGATATAGCAGTTTCCCTGAAGAGTCAAATTACAGTTAGCCGAAATATTATTACCTGTATATTCAGTCAATTGTATATTACCACTTCCATTATCATTTCCAACAAGTCTATAGGTAATACTAGATCTGCTCGGGTAATAATAAGTACCACTAATAGAGCCATCACTATTCCATGTTAAATCATAGATAGCTTTGAGTTGACCTACATTTCCTGTAAAGGATTTTAAACCATTTATTTTTGTATTATTCATTGCCGCAATATTTTCATCATCCAAAGCTTTTTGTACAGCGGCAATTGAGTCTTGAATAGCCATCTGCACAGCAACTAAAGAATCTTCTTTATTTGTAATAATAACTCTAGCCTCATCAACATACCTCCCATTTGGATATTTTTCAATATATGATCTGTAAGAATTAATAGAATTAGAATTTTTTGCATTTTCCCATGCGTTTTTCTGCAAAAGATAGAACACCAATACTATTGCAAGCACAATAAAAACGATAGAAATACATGATATTACAACGATCTTAATAAGATTGCCTGTTGGTTTTCTATTTCCCGATTTAGATCGCTTTAGTAGATCAGATTTTTGAATATTCTTTTCATGATCCAATGCACCGGATGAGACTAAAAGCCCTCCGCAGCTTTTACAAAACTTCTTGTCATCCGGGTAACTGATATTACACTTGGTGCAGGTTTTCATTAATCCTTTTGTTTTTGTGGCCTTTTATTATTTGTGATTGTGCATGAGTTCCCTACTAATATGATTATAACCTAAGCTCATTCTTTAGCATATAGCCACTTGTCGTTTTATTATTATAGGTAAAAGTCACTCCCCAAAAATCTCCGTTATTTGTTATGATTTCAACACTTTGATTTTTTACAATATACAAACTAGTCTTTGTGTTTATATTGGGCGATGAATAAAAAAACACCCTGTTGATGATTGCTATAGCTGTCTGATTATTACTATTTGCAGAACTGTTTGAAGCTGGATCATTTAAAATCAAAGTGGTAAAAGCTCCAAATACCCAACCGACGTTGCCATTACAGTTTATTTTATACCAATAATCGTTAGTGCCATTTACATTTACAAGTTCACTTTTCTCTAATATCCGGCAAATATCTCCTGTATTAAGTTGAATCAAAACACCCGATTGTAAGGATGGATAGGATCGGATATTCACTCTAGTCCCTTTTATAACCAATGAAGAAATTTTATTCGCTAACGTTTGTAAAGGATTTTGATTATCAGTAAATGAATCTTGCCTAGCTTTTTCAACAGACGCAATTGAGTCTTGAAATGCCATTTCTTTCTGAGCATTAGCAATAGAATCCTGAATAGCCAAATGCACTGCGGTTACAGAATCATTTTTATCTCGAATGATATTATGTGCCTCATCGCTATATTTTCCATCAGGGTATTTTTCAAGATAATTCTGATAGGAAATTAAGGTATTCTGCTTCCTTGCAGTATCCCAGGCA
>CAZNRQ010000197.1:0-6070 GCA_964574845.1 uncultured Bacteroidales bacterium | reverse complement strand
ATAGCGTTGGTGGCGGAACTGTTAAGCGTAAGCACTTTTTGGTTCAGATCAAGTCCGCCGTTTAATAATTGCATATAAGGAGCGCCCTGGGTAGCGGGATAGGTTGAATTATAATTTACGGTTCTGGATGCATTCAATATCACACCACCGGGATTGTTAATGGTAATGTAATTCGGACTGCCCGAAACAGACATGGGGTATTCATAAAAATTGGTAGTCTGGGGAGTAGTCCCGTTGTAGATCAATTTGGCATCTCCTTTATAAGTAAGGTAGTTATTGCCGCTGATGGAACCGCTGTTGGCTTTATAGTTAAAGGTGCTGGTGGTGGTGTTGGTAAACGATCCCATATTATAAATGGTTCCGTTATCGATAATGAGGGCTGTGTTTGTAAATGAGGTGGCGCCTGCATTAAGTGAAATCCCGCACCAGGGTGGGGCAAAAGTTCCCAGGTTGGTGATGGTTCCGTTATTGGCACCGTAGTCAATCCCTGAACTGAATACCAAACTTCCCGATGCACTCAGGTTGAAGTTGGCCAGAGCATTATTAGTGAGAGATGAACCTCCATCAACAATGGTGGCCCAACCTTCGTTATAAGTGCCGTTGTTGATACAGGTGGCCGATACAGAATGTCCTCCTATATTGAGATTCCCCGAGTTGTTGATGGTTCCGCCGGCAAAATTTATAAAAGTATTGTAATAAATCACGATGTTGGCATTGTTGTTCCCGTTCATACTGTTATTAATAGTGCCATAGTTATTCAGATTATTGAGGATAATTTCACCTCCGTGATAATATTTTCCTCCTGAATAGACATAATAACCTGTAGGACTGGTATTGTTTATAGTGCCATAGTTTGTCACCAGAGTTCCTCCATTAGCGTAAGAATAAATCCCTCCATAAACAGAGCTGCTGCTGCCGCTGGCATCGATAGCAAAGATACCTCCTGAATTGTTATTTATGGTACCTGCTAAATTATTGGTTATGGTCGATCCGGCAGATTGCATGGTAATAGTCCCTGTTGAACTGATGGCAGTAATATTGTTATTCACGAAAGAGCCACCATTCAAAATGACTCCATAACCGTCCCATGCAAAATATCCTGAACCACCTGCATTGCAGTTTAATGTGCCATTGTTTGTCAGAGTCGTGCCAGTTGCGAATCCTATACCATTGGCGCCGCTGGGAACAGTTAAAATACCCCCATTATCTATGGTGGTGCTGGGAACATATTGGGCGATATTAGCACTAATAGTGTGACCGTTCATGATCTCAACTGAATTGGCATTGCCGCTGGTTGGATAATAGGGGGAGAGGCTGTTTAATGTTGTTACAGGTGCATAGGCTCCTCCATTCTTACTTACCAGCCATTTGGTAGTATAAGCAGTCCAGTTACCTGATGCTCTCGATCTGTAGTTATACACGTCAGGCGGAACAAGTGTTTTTGTTCCTGAATTTACTGAAGATTCCTGATTAGGACAGGTAGTTTCTGCCCAGGTATTTCTTGTAATATTCTCTATGGTTTTACCCGGTTCAGGATTGCTTATAAGCACTTGTGTTGAAAAAAACTGACTTTTTTCTTTATCAGCATCAATGTTTACGGGGCTTTTGAAAGAATTAGTTGACTGCATAGTCAACTTTTCATTCGTGTTATTTTCGCTAATGACGTTCTGCGAGTAAGAAAACAGGGGAATTAGCGAAATGAAAAGTAGAAAAAACACTACTTTTTCTAATTTCAAAATGGTTTTAAATTTAGGTACATTCATAATTTGGATCCTCCCTTTATTAAAGGACTTTTGAGAATTATTTCTCTACTATAAAGGTACAACCAATTTGTCCGAAATTATTTAGTGATACGCTGAATTCACTTAGTGATTCACTAAAAATTGATATTAATTTCAAATGCGATAAGGTGTTCTTTATCACATGATTTTATTGAGAAGGATACGGGAATAAAATTACTTTTTCAGTTAATAATATTAAGATATAAGAAAATATGTGATTAGTAAGAAAGTTATGAAATAGGGCTAATAGGACACCCTTCCACTACATATTGGTGCAGATGATGAGGCGCGGAAAAATTCCGGATGAAGAATAATGTTTAAGTGGAGTAAATATCAAACCAACGAAGCCACTGAAGTGCTCGCCAGTTTATTGAAAGTGTATTCTCTGATATCTTTAAAGGTGGATCGAATGGTACAGGTATCTTCATCCTTGCAATGCTCGCAGGGTTGATAGAACTTCTCAGAAGTGCAGGCCAGCATGGCAATGGTTCCTTCGAACAAACGGATGATCTCAAGCAGGCTTATATCTTCAGGGTTTTTAATGAGATAATAACCGCCGTTCTTACCCAGTTTGCTTCCGAGATAGCCGTTTTTCTTCAGTTCCAATAAAATAGTTTCCAGAAAACGTTTGGGTATTCTTTCGCTTTCTGCAATCTCATTTATCATCATGGTTCCTTTGCCGTATTCTTTGGCCAGGCGTGCCATGGCCAGCATAGAGTATCTTGTTTTTTGAGTAAGCATCATTATCCTATTTTGCTAATTTGCTTCAATTTTTCCATATTCACTATCTCGAATTGCTTGCCTGTCATTGCAATAATTTTTTCGTGCTGCCATTTCGATAAGGTCATGATCACGTTTTCGGCAGCGCAACAGGCAAACTCCGCCAGTTCTTTGCGTGTCAAAGTTAACACAAATTGAGAACCGTGGTACACATTTTCTGAAAGATACAAAATAATATCAGCTATTCGGCCTTCTTTTTGTTTGTTTGCCAGGCTGATAAAATTGAAGATAGACTTCTTGAACATGTCCGAGGCTATCTGGTATAAAGCCACCGCGAATTTACCATTGTTGCTCATCAGTGACAGCAGCACATCCGAATCAATCAGAATGATCTCACAATCTTCCACCGCTACAATAGAAAACAAGTTATTGTCCTTGTAGAAAAGATTGGCTCCCCCCAATATCCTTGGCGAAGCGACAATAGTAAGAATGGTATTTCTATTCGTATCGGATTCAAAATTGAACTTAACTATGCCTTTTTGCAAAAAGGCGACATGAGTAGGTTGATTTCCATGTTTCAGTATGACTTCTCCTTTTTTAAACCTTAATGAGACGGAGGTTTTCTCAATTCTTTCGAAATCTTTTTCCGTAATGAATTGCAAGGAGAGTTTTTTTAGCCAGGTATTGTGCTGAAAGAATTCTTCAAATGCCATAAAAACAATAATTTAAAAGTATGAATTAACAAAAATCAACTAAAAACATTAAAAATTTAATCATTGCTCATCTAATCTTTAATGTAAAAGTACACTAAATCGATAGACTTTATGTCTAGTTTTGCGAAAATATTTTTCACTTAATCAACAAAATCATGGATATTAATAAGATAACAATTATCGGAGGCATCGGAAAAGATGGTCAGAAAGAAAAAGTTGAACGTTTCGATCTGAAAATGGGCGACATTATCAGTATCGTCGGACCCACAGGATGTGGAAAAACCACCCTGATCAACGACATTGAACTATTTGCAAACAGAAACACTCCTTCAGAAAGACAGGTTTTCATCAACGATGAGCCTATTCCTGAGGACTTTTCCTTCGATCCGTCGAAACACCCCATTGCTTTGATTTCGCAGCACACTAATTTTTTATCAGATCTTCCCGTAGGTGAATTTTTAAAAATTCATGCTACCATCAGGGGTTCAGAGCATATTGAACAAATGATTGAGGAAACACTTGACTTTGCCAACCAGTTAACAGGTGAGGCCATTGGATTGCAAACAGCCATGACAGAACTATCAGGTGGTCAGACCCGTTCCTTATTGATAGCCGATGCTGTTATCATTGGAAATTCTCCAATCATTCTTTTGGATGAGATAGAAAATGCAGGTATTCACCGTACCAAAGCGCTTAAGTTGCTGAAAAAGTATGATAAGATATTTGTCTTTGTGACTCATGATCCGCGTATTGCTCTGCTTTCTGATTTCAGAATTATCATGAGAAATGGTGCTATGCAAAAAATGATCACTACCAACGCAGAAGAAAAAATGGCAGCCCTGGGTCTCAAAAAAATAGATGATGTGATGCTGGAGTTCAGGAAAAGAATTCGTGCCGGAGAAGAAATAACCGATGCGGTTTTCAGCGAACAGATCAAGGATCTGGCCGTCAGTTATCAGATCTATCTGAACAGGAGGAAACAGGACGGAGTTACTGTGTAATCCTCTTTATAACAACACTAATTATTATTAAACGAATTAAAAAATACAATAATGAAACTTATAATTTTTGCAGGACCGCCGACTTGCGGTAAAACAACAGTAATAAAACAGGTAATCCGCAGGGTATTGAAAAAGGGATTGAAACCAGCGTATTTAAAGATAGATGTGCTTTACGCCGATGAAGATGAACAAATGAAAAACGAGTTCAATATTCCGGCTAAAAAGATCTATTCCGGTGAGCTTTGCCCTGACCATTGCAATGTGGTGGTTTTGGACGAAGTGGTGGAATGGGCCGAAGAGCAGGGTGCCGAGTATTTGTTTGTCGAAACAGCAGGTCTTTGCCTGAGATGTTCGCCATATATTGAAAACTCTTTAGGAATTGTAGTTCTGGAAGCAACCAGTGGAATGAATCTGCCAAGGAAAATAGGTCCTATGCTTACCTTAGCTGATATCAGCGTGATCACAAAGATTGACCTGGTATCCCAGGCCGAACGCGAAGTGTTCCGTTACAGAATACTGGAAGCTGCCAAAGGAATTACAGTTGTTGAGAGTAATGCTTTGTACGGCATCGGTATCGACCCTATCGTTCGTGATATTTTAAAATCTCAGGACATTGAACACCCCATGTTCTTAAAAGGAAATCCTCCTGTAGGAACCTGTACCATTTGTGTAGGCAAGAAAGAAATAGGTGCAAAGAACCACTTTGGTGTACTTCGTACCATGGAAAACGATCTTTTCTATGTCGGCGAATAATTCCCGTAAAATATATTTCGATAACGCTGCCACCACCCAACTGGACAATAGGGTGTTTGAAGCCATGATCCCTTATCAGTTGGATGCTTTTGGTAATCCTTCCAGTTTGCATTCATTCGGAACCCGTGTGAAGCAATCATTGGATGCCTTACGCGATTCTATGGCTGCCATGATAAATGCTCAACCGGAGGAGATCATATTTACTTCCGGTGGGACAGAAGCCAACAACCTTGCACTGAAAGGAATTGCTTTCGCCAACCGCAGTAAAGGAAATCATCTCATTGTTTCGGCCATCGAACACGATTGTATTCTGAATACATGCAAATGGCTGGAAACCCAAGGTTTTTTCATTTCCTATGTATCGGTGGATAAAGATGGCTTCGTTGATCTGGATAAGTTGAAACGCATGATCAATCCCAAGACCATTCTGGTATCGGTAATGCATGCCAACAATGAAATTGGAACCATTGAACCCATTGAGGAGATTGGGAAAATATGTACGGAACGCAATGTCTGTTTTCATACAGATGCCTGCCAATCATTCGGCAAAGTCCCTATAGACGTAGTGAAACAGAATATTACTTTGATGTCGTTGAATGCTCACAAGATTTATGGACCCAAGGGTGTGGGTTGCCTTTATGTGAAAAAGGATACGAATATCACTCCTTTGCTTCACGGAGGAGGACAAGAGTTCGGTTTACGTTCCACTACAGAGAATATTACAGGAATTGCCGGGTTTGTGAAAGCTGCCGAATTGTGCATGGCAGAAATGGAAACCGAATCCAAACGCATTTCAGCACTCAGGGATTTGATCATTCATGAAATGGATAAAAGGTTCGAAGGCTTTTACGTTAACGGCAGTACAACGCATCGTTTGTCGAACAATCTGAACTTTGGCATCAGCGGTTTGGAAGGCGAAACCATCAGGCTGCTGTTATTACTTGACGAAAAGGGAATTGCTCTTTCGGCTGGTTCAGCCTGTTCGAATAACGACACTACCAAAAGCGCTTCTCATGTGCTGCAGGCTATTGGTAAGGACCCATTTGAGGCAAGAGGCGCTGTAAGGTTAAGTCTGGGTCGTTTTAATACAGAAGAGGACGTG
>CAZNRQ010000196.1:823-6118 GCA_964574845.1 uncultured Bacteroidales bacterium | reverse complement strand
GACATAGAGAAGGAAATCAGCAAAAGCTACTGCTATTAAAACCAGGATAACGATAAGGTTGGTACTCATAATACTAAATTTTATAAAATAGTTTTGGTGTTTTTTGGTGACTTGATGATTTGGTGGATAATTTGAGTCTTACTATTTTTTCTCATTAATCTTAATCAACGCAAATACGGCATAATTGATCATGTCGTAGTAGTTGGCATCCACGCCTTCCGACACCTGTGTCACTCCGTTGTTATCCTCTATCTGCTTGGTGCGGAAGATCTTCATCAGTATGATATCCGTCAGGGAACTCACGCGCATATCGCGCCAGGCTTCGCCGTAGTCGTGGTTCTTGTCTTCCATCAGCGAGAAAGCCGCCATAAAATACTTATCATACAAAGCCGATGCCTTCTCCACTTCCAGGTCCAGTTCGTCGTAATTGTTCAGTTCGAGCTGAATGAGGGCCATGATGGAATAGTTCACTATGCCTATGAATTCTCCTGCCACATCCTCGGCCACCTTTTGAGCGCCTTTGTCCTCAATACTGCGGATGCGCTGCGCCTTGATGTATATCTGGTCGGTGAGCGACGAAGGACGTAATATTCTCCAAGCAGTGCCGTAATCTTTCATCTTTTTCACAAACAATCCGCGGCATTCGGCAACTACATCGAAATATTGTTTTTTGGTAAGGTCCATGTAAAATCTTTAATTTTGTAAAAAAAAGTTGAAGGCAAATATAGTAAATAATCAGGATTTGGTGCCGCCGAAAAAGAAGTTGCTAAATTGCCGCGGCCGCTTGCTTTCGCTGGAGCATCCGCTGGTGATGGGCATACTGAATGTCACTCCGGATTCTTTCTACGATGGAGGAAAATACAGTACCGAAAAGGAATGGCTGTCGCGCACCGAACATATGCTGAACGAAGGCGCCGATATCATCGACATTGGCTGCACTTCCACCAAGCCCGGAGCCAAACTTTCCGATAAAGAAACTGAAAGCGCTCAGTTAACCCGGGTGCTGGATTCGGTGTTGAAACGTTTCCCTGAAACAATTATTTCAGTCGATACCTATCATGCTTCCGTTGCTGAAAAAGCAGTGGAGGCCGGAGCTTCCATCATCAACGATATTTCGGGCGGAACTATTGATGCCACTATGTTCACAACCATGGCACGCCTGAAAGTACCTTATATTTTAATGCACATACAGGGTATTCCTGAAAACATGCACATCCATCCCTCCTATTCGGATGTGGTGAAAGAGACCATGGCTTTCTTTTCTGAGAAGACAACTGAACTATTCAGCCTGGGTTTGTCTGACGTTATCATCGATCCCGGTTTTGGCTTTGGAAAGAACCCGGAGCACAATTATGCTTTAATGAAAGATCTTCACTTGTTCACTCATTTCAACTGTCCTTTAATGGTGGGTGTCTCCCGCAAGTCGATGGTATGGAAATACCTGAAGACAAGTCCCGAAGAAGCCCTTAACGGAAGTACAGTATTACATACTGTTTCTTTAATGGCAGGTGCCGATATACTGAGGGTGCATGACGTGAAGGAGGCGAAGGAGTGTGTGAGGATTGTTGAGGCTATTAGGCTTTAGGCTATAGGCTACCTACTTTTAGGATGGGAATAAGTCGGCAGTCGGCAATAAGCAATCGGCAGTTGGCAGTCGGCAGGCATTTGGAGATTGCAGACTGAAGATTGAGGACTGATAATAAAAACCAAATTTCAACAATTGCTTTTAACATACCTTTGTTGATATATTTAACTGTCCCGTGATTTTCGAACAACACTAATCACAACCTTTGCAGCAGCTATGCCCCAGCCCTTACGATATTTGTTTTTGTTGCTGTTATTGTTGATTGGCCCTATCAGCCAGGGACAAAACAATGTGCTATTTCAGAAAGAAGATAAGGTGGTTATTCCAATCACTTTTGCCGCTTCGCCCCAGGGATCGGAGATCACCACGAATTATTTCATAGGTGAGATAGCCCGTTGCGCCCAGAAGAAGATAGAATTTACCCAATACAATTACACTTTCACCAAAGTGATACGCGTTGTAGAAGAGCAGGCGGGACATTATACGGCCACTCTGGAGTTCACCGATTTGAATTGCACGGGTGATGCCTTTTACCGGGGATTTTCCATCAGCGATGCCCTGATTCCCAACACGGCTTCCATACAGTTCCAGGTTTACGGAAATCAAACGGCTCCTTTTGTGAACGAGGCTATCAAAGAGGCGCCGTTGCAGTCAGGTTACAGCAAGATAGGTTCGTTTTCGTTCAGCGACACCTCGAAAGTGAAGAACTACAAAGCTCAGACCGGCGAACTGCAGTTCACATTCGACAATACCTCCGTAGACAGGTTTACGGCCAAATTGAAACTCATTGACGATTATTTCCTGGCCGGTCCTCTCATCAGCAGCTATATGCAGCAGTTGCGCTCCATCGATATCAACAACACCGACATGATCATTGTTTATGATATCCGCCTGAAGGATGTGGAAAAGGCTTTCGAAACCCTGTATCAGACCGATTTCCCCGGCAAGCTTCAACTCACTTCCAACGACCCGGTGCAACTGATAGACAAGATCAATAATTTCTCTGATTCCCTTTTCCTGATGAAGAATCAGATGAAGGAAAAGATTAGCAGCCTCGATAAGATCTATTATGGGAAAGGCATAGCAGAACTCAAAAAAGGAGAAACCGCCAAAGCAGAAACCCTATTTGAAAGGTCTGCCTTATATAACCCCAACTTCGCCCCTTCGCAGTTCGAACTGGCTAAGATCAGGTACAGGCGCGACAGCCTTTTCTCGGCTTCCAACACACTGGCCTACATTCTGCAAAAGCTTAATCCCGATGCCAGTCTTCAAAAAGAAGTGTTGTTGTTTACCGATACCGTCTACAACAAAATGATAGCCGAGGGACAGGAATATGTGAGGGTGGAGAAGTTCAACGAAGCGGTTGAGATGTTCGAGCATTGCATCAGGTTTTGTTCGGATATTCCGGGATATACCTGTTCGGACAAACAACTGAAAGGTCTGGCAGGCGCCAAGTTCGGCATCTATCAATCTTACCTTAGCGTATCGCAAAAGGCTATGGATAACGGCAAGATCGATCTGGCAGAGATCTACATCCATGAAGCGCTGAAATATCAGAAAGCGAACAGCAACGATATCATCAGCAATGCAGAAGCCAAGCTGAAGATGGAAAAGCTGACCGCAGTCTATGTCACAAAAAGTGACACCCTGAATGGCAGGCAGAATTTCACCAAAGCCCTGTTCTTTCTCGATAAAGTGAAAAGCATCAGCGACAGCAACCAACTGACTCTTTCCGACAGATATTATTACAGCCTTTCAAAAGCTATGAACGGACTCTACAAGGCCATGCTGAAAAAGAGCCAGCAGCAGCTTTCATCAGGCGATATGACGGCCGCCGAAAGCAGCCTGAACGAAGCCATGGATTTCCAGGCAAAGAACAGCGATCAGGTGTTGCCATCCTTTGCTGTAGATACTTTGCTGATGAGAATAAAATCGGTAACCTGTAAAGAAAACATCAAACAGGGGAAGCAATACAGCAGCATACAGGAATATCCTCTGGCCCTGCAATATTTTGACAATGCACGCCAACTGGAACTTAAATATTACCTGAAAGCCGAACCCAAACTGGATTCTATGATCAGATGGACAGCCAAACCGGTTATTATGTCGCAGTTGAGTTCATTGGAACATTTGATGGGTATTCTGATGGTGGATTCGGCTTCCGCAGTGCTGAATGCCGCCAGGAAAAGCCAGTTGTTGCATTTGCTGGGTCAGGATGAGGAAGTGAACAAGCGGCTTCAGGAACTGAATGCACAGCTTTTCTCTACACAATGCCGGTATCAGAAGAGCCGCTACGACAGCGCCTATACCGTGGCCAACTACAGCATTTTGCGGCAGGACTACCTGACAGCCGATGATCAACTGGCCTATGCCATTCAGATTTCCGAAAAGTACCCTGCCTGCAATGTGGATGCATCTTCGGCCATTTCGGACAAGAAACTTTACCTGAAAAATGCCGCTTACCAGAAGCTGATGCAGAAAGCCCGTTCGGCATACGGGCAGAAGAACTATCCCGACTATTTCTATTACTACAACGAGGCCGAGAATTATTACCAGCAGAATCAACTGATCAATACCGGACTGATACATCCCAAACTGGCCGAAATGGTCAGCATTTCGAATGACACATTGTTTGTACTGAAGTCGTTCGACTACCTTACCGGAAAGAACAAATACGAAGATGCCCTGGATTGCCTGAAACGCCTCGAAAAACTTTCCTATCCACAGGCTCATGCCAAAGGCATTCAGCAGCAGTTGGGCGTGAAGATGGCCATGCGCGATCATCAGCTAAATAAGAGCAGCAATGGAGTGCTGATGTCGCTGAACTATACCGCCGACGACAAATGGCTGAAGTATTTCAAGGGGGCTTATGTGAGGGCGTGGCGGTCGATGCGATAAAGAATACCAACATTATCAGCAGTATTTAAAAAAATTCTTTACTTTGTACCATGTTTTTCCTGATATCCAAAATCCTGTATTTCCTTTTGTGCCCCCTCACATGGATATTGATATTGCTGATAGTTGCAGTACTTATCAGGAAGCCAAAACTGGCCCGCAAATATTACATCACCACATTGGTATTCTTTATTTTTTTCACCAATCCGGCCATCATCGACGAATTGCTTCGTTTATGGGAACAACCCATGACCATGATTCATGCCGATCAGCAATTTGAAGCAGGGATAGTGCTGGGCGGAGGCATGGTTACCATTGACAAGGATTACGACCGCTTGATCTTCCAAAACAACACCGACCGCATTCTTCAGACTCTGGATCTGTATAAAAAAGGAACCATCAAAAAGATCATTATTTGCGGGGGGCCGGGCACCATCGTATTTAAGGAAACTATTGAAGGCATTCTGCTGAAAAGATATCTCACCGAAATTGGAGTTCCCAAAGACGATATTTATATCGACTCCACCTCGAACAACACCCATGAAAACGCGGTGAACTGCGCAAGTATCATCAACAAGAACTTTACCAAACGAAGCTTCCTGCTCATCACCTCGGCCCTGCATATGAAACGGGCACAGGATTGCTTTAGCAAACAAGGCATTTGCGTGACGACCTATCCCGTTTCAAAAATAGTAGGATACCGCCGCACCGACATAGGTTATTATCTGATGCCCGACGCCGAAGTGCTGATCAAATGGGATAAATACCTTCATGAGGTGTTTGGATATGTGACGTACACGGTGATGGGATACATC
>CAZNRQ010000196.1:0-813 GCA_964574845.1 uncultured Bacteroidales bacterium | reverse complement strand
TATGATTTATGATTTCAGATTTATGATTTCAGATTTCAGATTTGATTCCAAATTCCAAATTCCAAAAGACAAATAAGCACCAATTTAATAATTTCCAATTTATCAAACAGAAGAAAACCCGTTTGAAATTTTCTTCATTTGGGTTTTGGAATTTATTTGTTTTTTGTTATTTGATATTTGTTATTTGATATTTGTTATTTGATATTTGTTATTTGATATTTATAACGATTGGCCAATCTTATAAAACTGTAAAATGGCTACCTTTGCCTGAAATTGTCTTCTCATGGCCAATACCCTTTTCATACTGATCCTCTGCATAGTCATTTTCAATTATATCTTCGGTTTGTTGCTGACCTGGCTCGACAGCACCCTTTGGAGCAATACCCTTCCGGTAGAATTGCAGGGAATTTATGATGCCGAAAAATACCGCAAATCTCAGGATTATCAAAAGGTGAATACGAGGTTTTCTTTGCTCACAGGGGCACTGTCATTTATTGCTATGATACTGATGCTCTCCTTTGGAGGTTTTGCATGGATGGATGCCTGGGTGCGCGGCTATACCCAAAATCCTGTATTAATGGCATTGATGTTCTTCGGAGTTATAGGGCTTGCTTCCGACCTGCTCTCCACGCCTTTCGATATATACGACACCTTTGTGATAGAACAGAAATTCGGTTTCAATACCACCACAAAGAGAACATACCTGCTCGACAAGATCAAATCATGGCTTTTGGCAGCCATTCTGGGTGGAGGAATCCTTTCGTTCATTGTCTGGATCTACGGTGCTACCGGAGAATGGTTCTGGTTTATAGC
>CAZNRQ010000195.1:1157-6125 GCA_964574845.1 uncultured Bacteroidales bacterium | reverse complement strand
TTACCTTAGGCGAAAACATAGCCGATATAGGCGGATTGACGGTGGCTTATGTAGCTTTGCAAAAAGCCATGGCCGGAAAAGATGCCACGGCAAAGATCGACGGTTTCAGCAGCGACCAGCGTTTCTTCCTGGCTTATGCACAGGTTTGGAGAGGCAACACCCGCGACAAGGAACTGATGCGCCGACTGAAAGAAGATGTGCATTCGCCCAAAGAAGCCCGCGTGAACGGACAGGTGTATAATATCCCTGAATTCTACAAAGCATTCGATATAAAACCAACCGACAAACGTTTCAAACCCGAAAACGAACGTCCGGTGATCTGGTAAGACTTAAGCGTTTTACAAAAAGGAGCAACAATGATTATTGTTGCTCTTTTTTTTATTAGCCAATGGTCCCACCAGTCCCAAAGGTCCCATCTAATCAGGATTGCTGAGCCTGCCGAAGTTCATTGCCGTTGGCTTCAGCCAACGGACTTGAAATATCATCATTATCTTCCCTCCAAAACCCCAGCGGGGTTAAATATTGGTAGCCACGGGCAACGCCCGTGGTTAAATGCCAGCCCATAACATTCCAACCCCGTTGGGGTTGAACATCAATCATCCAAATCATTCAAATCAACTCAATCATCGGTTCAGACAATTTATTCCTTCACAAACTTCCTCACCATACTTCCTTCCTCTGCACTAAGTTTTATAAAATACATACCTTTCACAAGAGTACTGATATCAAGTTGGTCGGTTATTATCTGTTGAGAGATTAGGATTTTGCCACTTAGATCAAGCACTTCTGCATAAGTTTTATTTTTACAGCCATTAATGTGAAGGATATAATTAGCGGGATTTGGATAAATTCTAATTTGTAAATTCTCAGGATAAATACTTTCATTAACCCCGTTATTACAATCTTTCATAATAACAGTAACTGTATCAGATGTTGTATCCGAACCAAAATAAGTCTGATACAAAATATAGGTTGTGGTTTGTAACGGCGATGCCATAGGATTATTAATACATGAATCGCTTAAACCCGTCCCCGGCACCCATCTATATTGATATCCAGTTGATGAACCGGAAGAACCGAGCCTAACGCTATCACCTAAACAAATAATTGTATCTTTCCCTGCATAAGCACTTTTGACAATACTATCGCATTCAATTACTGATACCATATCGATAAGATAACAGGCGTTTGGAGCATAAGTGCTAACATCCGGCAGCCAAATGTAATTGGTATTTGGGTCTGTTTTAAAATTACCAATAGTTAAAAATTGCTCTCCACCATGTGCGATGAAAGTTCCGGCGATGTTTTGCCATTGATTTCTTATGTTTAGAAATTCACCAGGTGGGCTAACGACTTGCGGAGACTGCAACAAATAGCAAGGTGGATCGCCATATGGGTTGAAATGCTGTAGCGTATCATTGGTAAAAATAGCCCCAATTTGATCAATAGCTATATAACAAGTATCTGCTATGGTAATAAAAAAACTTACGCAATATTTATGATCCTGTATTAGTGATGTCCTTAATTTTATTTCTAAATAATTTCTTAATCCTTCATTAAGACTCAATGTAAATGCACAAAAGGCTGATTGGGCATTACCATCATATGGATAGGTATAACTCCAGGGATTTTGTGGGACCCCATATTGTGAAATTCCCATTCCACCTGCAGTATCTACATAGTTAAGATTTGAATTAAAATAATTACTATACCCACATGATACAGGTACGAACCAATCGGAAAAATAATAATAGTTATGAATGGTAGAATCTGGTGCGTAAAATGTCAAAGTATCGTACTCCTCAAAGCTAGGGTTGGGCACATAATTATATTGTGCTTCACTTTTTTGACAAGTAAGGAATAATATTAGTAAAAAAAGGAAATACGAATGTCGCATAATATTTTTTATAAATTAAAAATACTCGGTTCCGCCCCGCAAACTTAAAATTGCATTCCTCGTTTTATTATCACAATCAATCATCCAAATCATTTAATCAAATAAATTCCGGTTCAGATATTTTCCACCTCAAAAATACTCTATTTTTAATTCAAAAGAATAAGTGTAACATAAAAAAAACTCCAGACAAAATCAGTTTAATCATTCAAATCATTTCATTCAGCGGATCAGACATCATCTGTGTAAATCAGCGCCTACCTCCTAAACTCCTAAAACCATAACACACTATTAACCAACCCAATCCCCCTTCCACATACACAAATCCCCTCCATAACATCGATTATTCCCCTTCTTAACCTCTCTATTATCCTTCTTAACGTCTCTATTATCGCACTCGACGTCTCTATTATCGCACTCGTCGTGTCTATTATCGCACTCGACGTGTCTATTATCGCACTCGACGTCTCTATTATCCCTCTCGATGTCTCTATTATCCTTCTTAACGTCTCTATTATCCCTCTTATCGTTTCTATTATCCCACTTTACTTGTCAATTATCCCACTTCACCTTTCAATTATTTTACGAAACATTCGGTCTGCTTTATCTCAACAATCATTTTTTCCGCTTCCTTATTCCAGCATTCCTAAATATACTTGATTTTTGTAAAAAAAAATTATTAAACTTATTGTTCATTCTAAATATTTTTGTAAATTTGAACCGCTTTCCTTAGTTATGAACAAAGTATAAAAAATTATTAACCTTAGTTTGAAAAATTATTAACCTAAATTACAAATTATGTACAGAAATGACAAAGAAGGTAAATTGATGCTACTCAATGTTTACAGCGTTTTAAAGAAACCTGCAAACAATTATGCCACCCTCCGCCCGGGTCTTACAGAACCCATGGGACTTCTCAACGATCAGATTATTGCTATCATTCTGGCTGAAACAAAGGCCGCTAGCCCTATTTTTGGCGACACAGTCGACAAAGAAAACAAGTTTGATCAAATGATGTACTCTATTTTTCACATTACTTCTGCAGCATCGGCATATTATAGCATGCCAGCTACCGCCGATCCCGGCTTAAAAGCAAAAGTAAATTTCACCATTTCAAAGCTTCTCAACATCCCTTATGCTGATGCCGAAGCTAATACTAAGGCCATCATCGATGTAATTACTCCCATCATCGATGATCTTGAGCCTTTTGGAGCAAAACAGATCCATCTCGATGATGCTATCGCAAAACGAAAAGAATTCCTCGATGTACAAACCAAACCTCGTATCAACATCGACGAGCGCAAGGTTCAAAATGCCAACATTCATCCCAATGTTCTCGAAGGCAAACGCATTTGCGAAGAAATGATCGATCCCATCATTCGTACACTCTTCACCGATCATCACGATCTTTACGCTCTTTACTTCAATGCCCGTCAGATCATCAACCTGCCTCACGGCACCACAGTCGTCGAAGGCTACGTTTTTAAATCCGATGGTGTAACACCCGTCTATGATGCTATAATAAAATTTCCTCAACAGAACCTTCAAACCAACACACTCATTGATGGAAGTTTCCGCCTCATTAAATTCCCTCATGGCCTCACCACTCCCGAAATCATCTATGGTGGCACACAAATCACCACCGAACCTTTCGAAGTCAAACAAGGCCAAACCGTAAAACGTATATTCAAACTCCCCGGCTAATCATAGCTGCCCATTCCAAAAAACTCCCGCAGCCTCCAAACGCTGCGGGAGTTTTTTTTACCTTCCTTTGTGCAAAAGTTTGTTCTCCGTTGTGCGAAGTTTGAAACTTCGCACCAAATAATCTGCGATAATTTATTCTTTTCAACTTTTAATCTGTGAATCTGCGGCAACGTTTTCTTCCTTCGCACCAAAACAACTCAAAAACCGTATTTTCCCATCCAATCCCTCCCCGTAAAAACACCTGCCCCTAAAAAAACTTTCATTTTTTTTACAAATATTTTTTTCGGCGGGAGCTTCAAAATCAGCCCTTAGGGAGAAAGGCCCTGAAAAAAATTAAAATAATTTCTGTCCGCCTGCTTTTGGCTGATCGTTATCCGGCAAGCCTTTGCGATAAAAAAACAGGTATTTATACCCTATACGGAACGGGGCAGAATACTCTTTTCCAGGCGCGATGGTCACCATACTTTTGTATCGTCAAAAAAACAAAAAATGGTCAGAGTAATGATAGTCGATAATGAGGCAACCTTCCGCAAGGGGTTAAAAGCCATTCTGCTCAACATAGGCGATGTTGAGATAGTGGCCGAAGCTTCGAACGGCGAAGAGTTTCTGGCCCTGCTACAAAACACAGAGGTGGACATTGTTTTTATGGACATCAAAATGCCCGTGATGGATGGTATAGAAGCCACCCACCGTGCCAAAGAGTTGTATCCCGGTATAGTGATCATAGGATTTTCGTCGCACGAACACCAGGATTATGTGAGCAGCATGATGCATGCCGGAGCCAGCGGCTACCTTTCGAAAAGCTGCGACAACTACGATGTGTTGGCCAATATCATCAGCAATCCAAAATCCGGTGTATTTCCGGAATTAAATAAAAAAGTATAAACAAACAAAAAAGAAAAAGTTATGGAAACCAAGAAAATTTTAATCGTAGACGATGACATCGATGTGATCACCATCATCGAAACCATTCTGAAAAAAGAAGGTTACACCGTTATCTCAGCCAATGACAAAGTAGAAGGCATGAAAAAGATCAAGGAAGAAAAACCTGATCTGGCTATTCTCGATGTTATGATGACCACTCATTACGAAGGTTTTGAGCTGGCAAAAGAAATTACCGATGACCCCGAACTGCAGAAAATACCCGTATTGATGCAGACCTCCATCGATATTCTTACCACCACCAAACCCGACGTACAGGCTATGGCCCGCGAATTCCGCAAGAATCCCGGATTTAAAGATCTGCATGTAATACTGGTGAAAGATGTAAACTCAGGCAGTGCCGGTGTGGATTATTTATCAGAAGATGGCAAATCCATCTGGTTCCCGGTGGATGGTTTTGTAAGAAAACCTGTTGACGGAAAAAGAAT